>CAYGBF010000263.1:0-9416 GCA_964348035.1 uncultured Eubacteriales bacterium
CACGCTCTTTACGTCCTCTCCCTCAACCACAGCATAAGACGTTATCAATCCTGCCGGCGTGTCCAACTTCACTTCGGTCAGTGGGGATCCGGCTGGAATCCTCCCGGTTTCGACCAACACTTGGGTTAAGGCAATGACACCATGTCCGCACATGGTGCTCAACCCCTGGTTGTGGAGGAACAAAACACCCGTATCAGCTTCTGGAGTGACGGGTTCGGTGAGGATGGCCCCGTACATATCCGCATGCCCCCGGGGTTCCCACATCAAACCCTTCCTAAAATCGTCCAGGTTTTCGAGAAAATAGCGCCTCTTCTCGAGGATCGTGCTTCCGGGAATTTCAGGCAGTCCGTCGATGATAACCCGCAGCGGTTCACCGGCCGCATGGGCGTCGATGGTCGTGATTTTTTTCCAATCTTGAGGGGGATTCCAATCTTTTATCATTTTCTTCTCCTACGCCAATCCACCTCCATCCACGACGAGGATGGATCCCGTGATCCAACTCGACATGTCGCTGGCCAGGAAGAGGACGGCATTGGCTATATCCTCAGGCCTCCCGACCCTCCCCAAGGGGCGCTCGGCAGCCTTCTTCAGGAAGGTACTTTCTTCCTCTCCCAACTGTAAGGCCTCATCTCGAAGCAGCGGTGTGTCCGTATCTCCTGGGCAGATGCCGTTCACGCGAATCCCCTGTCCTCCGTGATCGATGGCCATGGCTTTGGTCAAAGTGACCACTCCGCCTTTAGCGGCACAATAGGCTGCAGCCTCCGGGCCTCCCCTCAATCCCCAGCCTGAACTGTTGTTAATAATGCTCCCTCCCCCGTTTCTTACCATGAACGGGATGATACTGCGGGAGAGGAGGTAGACTCCCTTCAGGTTCACATCCAGGACGAAATTCCAATCCTTTTCAGCCAGCTGGAGGATATTCTTCCTGCTGATCACTCCAGCGTTGTTGAACAGGACATCGATTCTCCCGAAATCCCGAGCTATGCTTTCAGCAGCCTTCCGGCAATCCGTCTCCTTGGTGACGTCACACCTGTAAAACCGGGCTTGGACTCCGGTAGCGTGGATGTCCTCCACAGCCTTTGATCCCTTGTCTTCATCGACGTCCAGCAGCGCCGTGTCGGCTCCTACCTCTGCCAACCTCTTGGCCGTCGCCAAACCGATACCCGAAGCCGCACCCGATATGACAGCCACCTTTTCCTCAAGAGAAATGAGGTCGATCAACTCGCTTTTCTTGTTCATCGTTCAGGCCTCCCTTCCTGGATTTTAAAACAGGAATTTGTCATGGCAGTTTATTTATATTATCATCTTAACCCGAAGAAAAAAATAACTACGGGGCCGGGCTTTTTAAAACTCGAGTTTTGAGACCCAGCCTGGCTCAGAGGCCAGCCACGCGCAGAAGGAATTTCCTTGAAGAGCTTCCTGGCTAAAAGGCGGACCAAAATCCTGTTTTCCTGGCTCCTTGTGTCCCTGTGTATTCTTTCGATTTTTCTGATCGTTCCCTTGGCTCGGACCATTCAAGAATTCGTCACTGCCCGCTGGAGCCGCTCTCTTTTTGGCTACTCTGTTATCCTCGTCGTCGGAGGCGCTTTCCTGGCTCTTCTCTACACCCTTATTTTCCGGCTGAAGATCCGGTCTGCCACCAACTACTTTTGGCTCCTTCTGGTCACGGCTCTCTACATCTACTCCACCTTGAGACTGTGGAGTGCCCCCGAAGAAGCGATTCACTTTTTGGAGTACGGGCTTCTCGGGTTTCTGCTTTTTAAAGCTTTAAAATTCCACACCAAGGATGTGGGGATCTACTTCATCGCATTTTTTATCGGGTGCCTGGTCGGGATTTTTGACGAAATCCTGCAGTGGATCGTGCCCCTGAGGATTTGGGATATCCGGGATGTCGGGCTTAACGCCCTCTCCAGCGGACTCTTCCAAGTCGGTCTTTGGTGGGGGATCAAGCCGAAGGGAATCTCCTCCAGGATAAGACTGAGATCATTCCGGACCCTATCGATCCTGTTGACGATCAATGTTATCCTTTTCGGCCTCTGCCTCTCCAACACCCCTGACCGTGTCTCCGCCTACACTAAGGCCTTCCCGGGCCTTTCATTCCTTGAGAAGGAAGAGCCGATGAACAGGTTTAAGTATACACACGTTGATCCGGATATCGGCGAATTCCACTCCCTCCTCTCACTCGAAGAATTAAGAGACAGGGATCAACAGGATCCAGTCGGGCACGGAAAAACTCTTCAGGAGTGGAAAAACAGAGCCTACAAAGAGTTTGTCCGTTTCTATCATCCCTTCAAATATCCCTTCCTGTATGAGCTGCGAGCCCATGTCGAAATACGAGATAATACTCTTCGGAATGCCCAAATAGCTGAGGATGACGAGAAAAGGAAGTCCTTTTATCTGATGGCCTACAAGGAAAACCTCATCCTGGAAAAATATTTCGGTCAAACGCTGAGCAAATCCCCTCACCGTTGGAAGAAGAAACAGGCCGAATCCATCAAGCATCTCATCGATCCTTCAACACCGTATGAAAGCCCCATCCGATTCGGTCTCGTCTACCCATGGAGTGAGATGACCATGTGGATCTCAAATCTCGTATTCCTACTCGTGCTCCTGACCGTCAATGTCTACTTTTTTCTCACTCGAAGGTTCACTTAAATTGTTTGCCTTTCACTATTAAATAAGATACATTAATTTTGGAATTCATTTGGAGGTTAACGCATGAAGAACAAACAAATCCTCTGCAGCATAGCCATTTCTTTTCTACTGTCTTTAGTCATCCTGCCAACTCAAGCTAAAGGTGATTTTCACATCAAGAAAAAAAGACACACCGATGCCGTTAAGATTATGGGACAGAGTCAGCCCGCAAAAGATGAGGAAGGTGCCACTTGGATGGGCAAAGACAAGATGAGGGAGGATGAGGGCCAAACCAAGTCGACGATCGTCCGGTTCGATTTGAAAAAAATCTACATCATCGAACACGATAAAAAACAGTACGCGGAAATCGATCTTCCCGTAGACTTCGAAAAGATCCTGCCGCCCCAAGCAAAACAGATGATGCAGATGATGAATGTCACAGCCAAAGTGACACCGACTCAAGAAACACAAACAATCAACGAATGGAACTGTACAAAATACTTGGTGGAAATCGCAATCTCGATGATGGGGATGGACATGCCGATGAAGATGGAGATGTGGGTGACTAAGGATACGGGGATCAATCTGGATCAGTATGCTCAATTCTATGCTGAAATGATCTCCATTCAACCCATGTTCAAAGACTTCGCACAAGAATTCCAAAAAATCGACGGTTATCCGGTTAAGACTGAGATGACGATGTCCATGATGGGCACCGAGACAAGATCTCTGGAGGAAGTGATCTCTGTGGAAGAGCTGGATGCTCCGGCCGGGATTTATGATATCCCAGAAGGATTCACAAAAACCGACACGTATAACCCATTCGACCAAAAAAGATAGACACATTATCGGCCGATCAGTGACTCAGTAAGTCACTCGCCATAAAGAAAATGGCAAGAGGTTTAATCTATCCTGACTGGCTGATGAACCTGTCAAAGGGAGCCGATTTTAATGCCCAACAAGACACGCTTTAGCTGCCGTCTGGGAAGAAGAAGATAGAATGGAAGACCGGGTTAAGATTGAAGATCATAACAAAAAGACCATAAGTGCCTATTTCAATGCCGTTGATGACAGGGACCTAGAAAGAGCCAGAGAACTTTTGGCTGATGACTTTAAACTCCATGCTCCTGGATTACCTGAACCTGTCGGAAACGAGATTCTTTTTCAAGCCATACAAACCTTTCATACCGCCTTTCCAGATCATACCCATACGATCGAGGCCATGGTCGCCGAGGGTGACCATGTGGCCGTCAGGCTGAATCGGCAGGCAACCCATGAGGGAGAATTTCAAGGAATCCCAGCCACCGGTAAAAAAGTCTCACTTCCAGCCATGATCATGGCCACGATAGTCGATGGCCGAATCAAGGAAATCTGGGCTGTAGAGGACAATCTGTGGCTGAGGCAACAACTCGGCGATGCTTGAAATCCTAAATATACAAAAGGGGGAAAGCAATGAAAAGACTGATTTGGGTTCTCGTCCTCGCCATAATTGGTTATGTGGCTTACACCCAGTTTGTGACTCCCCTATCCGAGCAAGCTAAGGAAGTTAAACTGCTAGAGAAAAAATTCAACACAGCCACTGCGGATTACGTCCGGGCCGTGCGCACGGCCGGCGAAATCGCCACTGTCTCCTTGCCCTCTGCCGAAGATGCCATTAGGACAATCAAAAAAGTGAAAGCCGATCTAGAGAGTTTGAAGAAGCGCCTCACGGAGGAAGATGCCATCAGCCGGGCCGAAAAGCTCGAAGCCAAAATCAAAGAATTCTACCGCCAAAACGACCTGGATTAATCCAGACTCTGCTTCACCTTTAATTTCGCCTCGATCAGATCGCTGTGATCGAGCCGGAGTAATCTCGCCAGTTTATGCACGAGATGATCTTCGTATTTATCGAGCTTGTCATCGGCATAGATGACCTTCCAAGCCAGCTCGACAACCTTCTTTTTTTCCTCGCTTGAATAGTTTTCATTAATCAAGTGCGTGAACTCCCAAAGGTCGATGCTCTCTTCCCTCTTCCGATGAGCGATCTCCATCAGCTCTTCGATAGCCTCATCAGAAATCAGAAACTCCTTGTTTATGATCGAGGATATGGTAGTCTTCTCGATGCTGCTAAACTCGTCGTCAGACTTGGCCACTTCGAGGAGGATAACGCAGGTGGCCAGCATCACTCGGTCCTGTTCACTCTGTTCTTGAAGACCCGTTTCAACGGGTGGGCTTTTGAGTAATCTCTTTTTCAAATCAAACATTTCGTATTACCGTTTTCCAACTTTTTGGCAGACGATCAATATTATGTATATAATCGCTTGAGATGATGAGGATCTATTTTCTTGGCTCCTCCAGATTTTTTAACATTGTTCTGTACTTAGAGGCCTCTTCCGGTTTATCACACGCCTCGTAGTGGTCGATGATCCGGATTATGGCTTTTTTGGTTCGTTTATTCCTTTCGCCGCATTTCTCCTTGAGGACGGAGTGGCTTCGCAGGAGCAGCGGCTCAGCCTCTGCGAATCTCCCGAGCGAGGTCAGACAGAGGCCGAGGACACTTTCTGTCTCCGCTATCCGCCAATGTCCTTGAGGGTATGATTTCTTAAGGATGCCTAAGCTCTGCCGGAGTATGTTCTCGCCATCCTGGGACGCTTCTTTTAATATCAAGAGTTTTCCCAACCTTGTCAGAGAGAGCGCGACGTGGGGATGGTTATTACCTAAGAGTTTCCGGCGCATGGCCAAAGCCTCTCTGTAGATTCTTTCGGCTTCTTCTAGCTCCCCTTTAGAGACCATAACCAGTCCCAGATTATTCAAACTCGAGGCTAGGAGCTGGTGTTCTTCACCGAACAAGTCATGCCAGATCGTGATCGCTTCCTGAAGAACGGCCTCGGCTCTGGCATACTCTCCCTGAGCTTCTAGCACTAAGGCTAGGTTATTAAGGGTCGTGGCCACATTCGGGTGGTCACCCCCTAACAGTTCACGCCAGATTGTCAAGGCCTCGGTGTACAGGCCTTCGGCCCCGCCATATTCACCTTTGGCCTCGAGGACCATGGCCAGATTATTCAAGCTCGTCGCGACGTTTGGGTGTTTCTCTCCCAGCTGCTGCCTCCAGAAAGCCAGGACTTCTCGAAAGAGTGCCTCCGCCTCATCGTACTCACCTCTGGCCTCCAACACTAAGGCTAGATTATTCTGACTGGTTATGACATCGGGATGATCCCTGCCCAGAAGCTTCAGCCCCATGTCCAAGGACTCTCGGTAGAGCTTTTCAGCCCCCGCGTAATCGCCCTTGGCCTCCAGGACAACGGCCAAATCATTCAGACTTGTGGCTAAATCTGGATGCGCCTTACCGAGCACTTTGCGGCGGATGGCCAGGGCCTCCCGCAGGAATTTCTCAGCCTCCCCGAAATTGCCCTTGGCCTTCAGGACAACAGCCAGATCATTCAGACTGGTGGCCACATCCGGATGATCATTCCCATGGAGTTTTCGGCGCATGGCCAGTGCTTCGCGGTAAAGCTTCTCAGCCCCGTCATAATCACCTTTTTCTTTGAGGACAACGGCCAGGTTGTTCAGGCTCTTGGCCAGGCCGGGATGTTCAGCTCCCAAGAGCTTCCGCCATAAGGCTAAGGCTTGGCGAAACAGGGATTCCGCTCTCTCATAATCGCCTTTAACTTTCAAGACCAAGGCCAGATTATTCAAACTCAAGGCCACGTCCGGATGGTCATTGCCGAGCTTTTGGCGGCGGATGGCCAGGGCTCGGCGGAACAGAGATTCGGCTTTTTCGTAATCACCTTTGTAATACAGGACGCCAGCCAAATCATTCAGGCTCGTGGCCACATCCAGATGGTCAGGACCCAGCTCTCGCTGACGGATGTTTAAAGACGTTTCTAAAAGAGGTGCGGCGCTGTCGTAGAGGCCGAGGCTCTGGTAGATCGTGCCCATGGTGTTCATGAGTCTGGCTTGGATAGTCGGTTGCCCCTTGAGCTCCTCACGGATTTTCTCAGCCCCCTGGTCGAGGATTTCCCGGGCGGTAATCTGCTTGCCTCGAGCCTCACTCGGGTCTGAGACCTCAAAAAGCCCGACCAGAAACGACAGAACTTGGTTGGCCGTGTTGGCTTCAAACCGGGCTCGTTGAGCTTCATCGGCCGCGATTTTTTCGGCCTCTAAGGCCCGTTCGAGATTCGATTCAGCCTGCAGACGCTGCTCCCGCTCAGCATTCCTCGCCTGTTCAGCCCTTTCCCTTTGCTCTGCTTCTAATTTCTCAGCCGCCACAGCTCTATCGCGCTCCCGAGCAATCCGAGCCGATTGGACGGTCATCGTGACGGCGAACCCGACAAGCACCAAAAACAGGACGGCGATAAAAGAAAACAGAGTCTTGTGGCGGGATACGAGTTTTCGGAATTGATACCAGGTACTGGGAGGCCGGGCGAGAATCGGCTTGTTCGAGAGGTACCTCTCCATATCCTCGGCCAAAGCGGCGACACTCTGATACCGGCGTTCGGGGTCCTTCTCCAAAGCTTTGAGCGCGATCGTCTCCACATCCCGGTTAAACTTCCGGGCATAGGCATTGGGATCGCCGCTTTCCTGCAGGTGACGGCTCGGCAGCCTTGGGATCTGCTCACAGATGACTCTAATGGCTTCGGTTAAGGTCGTCTTCTTCACGTCATAAGGCAGCAGGTCTGTCAAGAGCTCGTACAGGATAACTCCCAGGGCGTAGACGTCGCTGCGGACATCGATCGCATCAGGATCTCCCTGAACCTGCTCTGGGCTCATGTAGGGCAGTGTGCCTTTAATCTGTCCGACTTCGCTGACAACCGTGGCTCCTTCGGCGTCGGCCTCGATCCGGGCCAAGCCAAAATCCAGAATCTTGATATTAGGTCCGCTCAGAGTCACTCGGCTGAGGCTATCACTTCCGGAATCGGTGACGACAAAAATATTCGACGGCTTCAGATCGCGGTGGATGACCCCCCGCTGGTGGGCGTAGTTCAGAGCATCGCATATCTCCAAATAAAGCTCCAGCCGCTGGTTTATCCCCAGAGCCTGCTGCTGGCTGTCCGGCCCTTTGCCCTTCACACAATCCGTCAACGGGATTCCAGGGACCAGCTCCATGGCGAAGAAATGCTGACCCGCTTCGGTGCAGCCTGCCTCATAGATAGAGGCGATACCAGGATGCTTCAACCGCGCTAAAGCCTGGACTTCGCGCTGGAAGAGTTTGACCTGATACTCATCCACGAAATGGCCGCCACGGATGACTTTCAGAGCGACTGGGCGGCGGGGATGCTGTTGTTCTGCCTCGTAGACAACACCCATACCCCCCTCGCCCAATTTGCGGAGGATCCGGTAATTGCCGATGGTCATTTCTGAGGGTTTGGCCTTAACTCCCGTCTCTGCGGCCTCGGCTTCCCCGGTGCGGTTTTTCAACTGCTGGAGAGCGATGAATAGTTCCCGGGCCGTGTAGTAACGCTGTTCTGGATCCTCACCCAGAGCTCTACGCATGACCTGGTCCAGGTCACCCGGGATCCCGATATCAAGGGTGATGACAGCGGTCGCCTTCCCGTCCTTGAGAGTGGCCGTGACATCTGCTTCTGGTTTGGCTGGTTCGAGGGGTTGACCGGTTATCATTTCATAGAGTAGGGCGCCTATTGATATAATATCGTTTTGAATTACACTCTCATCATCTACGTCTTGGCCGGGAGTTAGGGTTGTCAAGGTCATGGTCGCCGCGGCCAGTTCTTCCCTTTGGCCCTCGGGACTCTGTTCGATCAAAGCTTGGGTCAAGCCAAAATCGAGGATCTTGATATTTCCCTCCGGAAGTATCATCACGTTTTTCGCTGTGAGGCTTCCATGGATGATTCCCAGGTCATGAGCATCCGCCATCGCCCCAGCAATCTGGACAGCGAATTCAAGTACTTCCTCCGGGCTGAGGGTGTGCGTGCTGAGGTAATCCTTCAGGCTGTCGCCTTCAATAAACTCCATGGCCAGGATGACCTGTCCTTCACTCTCATGGATATCATAGACAGTGCCGATATGGGGATGATCTAAACCCGAGATAGGCTGAAGACGCTGGACAAGGCTTTTACGATCTTCAGGCTCAGGGGTGAGGTCCTCCCGGATAAACTTGAGGGCGACCGGATGCATTTGTCGCGTGTCCTCAGCTTGATAGACAACGCCAACATTACCACTTCCGATTTTTTTTTGGATTATATAATCGAAGATTTTTTTCCCGATCATCTTTTCAGAGTTATTCTATACCAAAACCGCCAATCGGGCAAAAGTCTGATGGATGACGACGTTTATGTCAATGATACAACCTGAACCTTAAGAGATGAAAAAACCTGTACAGGCCTTCTCGGGTCAAACTGAACCGGCTCCCCCTCTGATCATGGCAGCTGACCGGAATCTGGACAATTCGGTTGTTGTTCTTGTGAAGATGATAGATCAAGGTCAGAACATAGCCCGTCTTAGCGTCCATCCTATCCAGATAGGGCAAAATCGCGCTTTTCCGGTAGGATTTGGCGCCTATAGAATAATCAGAATATTCCAATCCTAAAAGATTCTTGGCCACCCAAATGTAGGTATCGCTCCCCAGGCGACGGACCCAAGACCGCAATTCCTCGCCTACCTTTTTTGACCCGATGACCATGTCGTATCGTTCTAGTAATCTGAGCGAGTCGGGGATGAAGGACAAATCTATCGTCAGATCGACGTCTAGGGATACGATTTTTTCATACTGGCTCATCCGAACGGCTTTTTCGAACACCCTGCCGACGATTCCTCTTTGAGGTAATCTGAAAAACTGAACTTCC
>CAYGBF010000264.1:0-2021 GCA_964348035.1 uncultured Eubacteriales bacterium
ATGGATCAGGTAGGGTGCATCGAAAACACGCGGACTTTCCCCAGCGAGGAAATCCCGCTCCGATTCGGGCCTCGCTCTCCTCTCCTGAGGAGAGGAGCCGTGCCCGCTCGGCCCTGCTAAGGTTTTCTCAACACCCTACCTTATCCATTTCATATCTCAATGTGGTTTACTATCACGGTTTTGGGGATGCTTCCACAAAGATAGCCTAAAAAAACTGTGTTTTTATTGTTGTTAAATGACATTAATGGAGTCAAAAACGGGTCTTCTATTCTTGGTGTTTTCAGCCATTCCACATGGATCCTTAAGCTCAAGACAATAAATCAGCGAAAAAGAAGCGAGAATCCTGGATTTTCCCCTAAAAAATATGAGTAAAAAACGATAAATTTTCTTTACAGAAAACGTCATATATTATATAATTATAGGCGAAAATTATGCCCGTAGGGTTATGTAAACGTCCTCCCTCCATAGCCCTCCCTTTTTCTCAAAATCAAAGACAATGAAAGACAAAAAATATACTGCGGAAAGCATCAAAGTTTTAAAAGGATTGGAAGCCGTTCGCCGGCGTCCCGCCATGTATATCGGGAGCACCGGGCCTGAGGGGCTTCACCATTTGGTCTATGAAGTCATCGACAACAGCATCGATGAAGCGCTGGCCGGGCACTGCGACAAGATCGATATCGTTATCCACATGGATTCGAGTGTCACCGTTACCGATAATGGCCGAGGAATCCCGGTCGGGATTCACAAAAGAGAGAAACGGCCAGCCGCTGAAATCGTGATGACCACTCTTCATGCCGGCGGGAAATTCGACACGAAGACCTATCAGGTCTCAGGAGGACTTCATGGTGTCGGCGTTTCTGTGGTTAACGCTCTCTCGGAAAAACTGGATATGGAAATAAAAAGAGGCGGAGGTGTCTATACCCAGAGCTTTGCGCGAGGCAAGGCGACGACTAAGTTAAAGAAGATCGGAAAGACAAAAAATACGGGGACCAAAATCACGTTTAGACCCGATGAGGAGGTTTTCGATACCGTCACCTTTAATTTCGAAATCCTCAGTCAAAGGCTGCGTGAACTCTCTTTCCTGAACAAGGGATTGAAAATCACCCTAATCGATGAAGGTAACGACAAGCAGAATGAATTCCAGTACAAAGGGGGGATTAAAGAATTTGTCCAGTACTTGAGCCAGAATAAGACGGTCATCAACCCCAAGCCTATCTACTTTGAAAGCCAGAAAAACGGGTCGATAGTGGAGATGGCTCTTCAGTACAACACGAGTTATTCTGAAACCATTTTCACCTTTGCCAACAACATCAACACCACCGAAGGGGGTACACATCTCATCGGGTTTAAAGCGGCCTTGACCCGGACCATTAACTCCTATGCCAAAGCCAACAACATGATCAAGGATTTAAAACAGAACTTGTCAGGAGAAGATACCAGAGAAGGTTTGTGTGCCGTTTTAAGCCTGAAAATGAAGAATCCCCAGTTCGAAGGGCAGACAAAAACAAAGCTCGGAAACAGTGAGGTGAAGGGGATCGTCGAATCTGCAGTTAACGAACAGTTATCGACTTATTTTGAAGAAAATCCCACAGTCGCCAAGAAGATCGTGACGAAGATTTTGGAAGCGGCCAGAGTCAGAGAGGCTGCCCGGAAGGCTCGGGAACTGGCCCGCCGCAAAGGTGTGTTGGAGTCGACATCTTTACCCGGGAAGTTAGCGGATTGCCAGGAAAAGGATCCAGCCCAAAGCGAACTCTATCTCGTCGAAGGCGATTCAGCCGGAGGATCGGCCAAACTGGCTCGAGACCGCCGTTTTCAGGCTATTTTACCCCTGAAGGGGAAAATCCTGAATGTCGAAAAAGCCAGATACGATAAGGTGCTTAAGAGTGTGGAAATCGGGACGATCATCTCGGCCATTGGAACTGGTTATGAACCTTCAGAATTCACACTCGATAAACTGCGCTATCATAAAATCATCATCATGACCGATGCCGATGTCGATGGTTCGCACATCCGAACCCTGC
>CAYGBF010000265.1:0-11156 GCA_964348035.1 uncultured Eubacteriales bacterium
TGAGTACTGTTTGGCTAAGTATACGACCTGTGAGGTTGATCTGGTGCTCAAAAAGGGAGAAAACAAGCTCAGGTTTGAAATCGACAACGTGTATCAGGACAATGCAGAAGACTTTCAAGCCAGGTTTGAAAAGCTCGTCGTCACCACCGAAGAGAAAGAAGACCTTCAGATCCACTTTTCTCAGGGATGGAAAAAGCCGAGACGAAGAGAAATCATGCGCTCAAGGAATAAGAGTGTCTTTTCTGTCTTCAATGATTCACCACCTCGGGCGGCTAAACTTTTATTCCGAGGAAGGCTCAACATTCCCCTGGACGCGGTTCGATCTCTGTACAGAAGAGAAGTCGAATACATGGATCGAGAGATAGGAAGACTTCGGAAAAAATTGGAAGAATTGAAGCTTTTCGAGAAGACTCAGATCGTGATGGTCGGTGACCACGGAGAAGGACTAGGAGAGTATTTCATCCGGAAAGGCGTTCATCATGTTGGACACATCCATTACCTGTATGATATCTACATGAGAGTTCCGCTCATCATCTGCCGTCCTTCTGAAAAATCAGCGGGGCGGCGGGAAAAAATGCCAGTCACGCTCCTCGATATAGGACCGACAGTCATGGATATGGTAGGTTTCCGCAGGATGTCTCATTTCACGGGTCGGAACCTGTTTGACCTGAAAAGTGATGCTCAACAGTTCTCCGTGTTTGAAGAGACATACAAGCCGGAAGCGATCAGGGATAAGTTTGCGATCCTCAAGCATCCCTGGCATCTCGTCCTCACACCAGAGGAAAAAACCTATGAACTCTTCAACTTGAGTCAAGATCCTCGAGAGAGGGAAAACATCTATCAAGAAAAGGCGTTACCTCCAGAAGTGATCGAGTTGAAAAAGAAGCTCGATTCATTGGCTCGAAAAGCCCTGGCGGAAAAATCCGAAATAAAGATAGACGACAAAACCAAAGAAATGCTCAGGGCCTTGGGTTATATCAGATAGATTTTTTTCCTTTTCTGGGCTGAAAAATTCGGTAGATTCGACCCGGAATCCTGAATAAAACCCTGTTCAAAAACCTGAAAAGGGACGGTCTCTGCTGAGGGCTTAAAGAGGCGAGCCGAGACTTTTTTTTCTGCTCGGCCAGGACTCTCTGGACGATCGGACAGGACAGGCTGTCCAGGCAGTAAGGACTGAGCTTCCCTTGACTGAGATAGCGGCGAATTTCCTGAAGCTGGGGGGAATTCCAGGCCGTCTCATATTCGGACATCGGAGCGATGGGCTGGCTGCCGTGACAGCAGGGCAGGATCCCCCGCCTCAGGATGTAGTAGCTTTCCCATGGCTCCCTACAGAGCGGCGGCCGCAAGCGGGATGCTTCCTGTTGGCCGAGGTTTTTGTTTTGGCCTGCCATCATGTTTTCTTTATCTATCCTAGAAGCGCTGTTTTTCAGGAGTAAGCGGCGTTTTCAGATCGGCCTCTTCTTGAGCACCGAAGGTAAACTGGTTGGCAATCGGGACTCCGTAGCGGGCAGAATATTCATCACACTTTCGGAAGATGTCTTCCAGTTCACTCGGTGATAGGAGTTCTTTCTCGTAGTCAAAATGGTATCCAGCCCGATCGACCTCGATTTGAGGATTCTCGAGATAATTCAGAGGCCGGAGGACGAGGGCCTCGGCTTCGACTTTTTGACAGAGGCGAAAGTACGACTCGAGGTCGTCCGTGTTCACCTTCATCGGCATGAAAACCATGTAGATTTTAGGGAGGTTGTTCCTTTTTTTCCTCTCCTTGTTCAGGTGCAGGAGGTTGGGAAGGATGGTATCCCAACGATCATTCCGGATTTTCTGGTAAGTTTCTTTACTCGCGGCGTCCAGAGAAATATACAGGTAGATCGGTTTACCCACAAGAGCCTCGATCGTCCGCCGGGAGAAAGCTTGTCCGTTCGTCGAGAGTTCGAGGATTTTATTGTGTTCCTGGCAAAAATCAAGGATTTCACCGAATCGCGGATGAAGGAGAGGCTCTCCGAATGAGCAGTTGATGATCAGTCGAGCTGAGCGGAAAAAGAGTCCGTATTCCTCCAGAGTCTTCTCGTCGACTGGGGTGTCGACGTGTTCTCCCTCGAGAGTCTTCATCCTTTCCCAGAGACAGTAGACACAGGGAGGCTTGACGTTACATTTTCCGTACAGGTCAACACCCAAATTCGGAGGGAATGATTCCAACTCGGTTTTTCCGGCCAGCATTTCCTCGTGATTGCGAAGGACATTCTTGTGGAAGAGGAGAAAATTTTCATGCTGTTCCTTCTCATCGTGGAAGGCGGGTGAGCCGACCCGGATCGCCAACTCTCTACGATCTTCCTTGCGGAGAGATGGTTTGTTTATCTTGAGGTCGAGCTCTTGGAAGGCGGGCTCGGTTTGACGACTTGCTGCCTCAGAGAGGTTGGATTGAAGCGGAAAACTGTAAAAATTCCACTTAGGAAGCAGCTGGATTTCTGAGAGAGGATTTCCGTTGAGGAAAACAGCAATTTTTTGGCTGAAATCGGAATATTCCGAAAATATAAAGAAGGAGACATACTTATGGTTTCTGGACTCGGGCGGAGCAAGATTGATTTTTGCCCTGTTCTTCATCCAGCGAAAAGGAAATAAATCTCCGCCTTCCCATCCATACCAACCTTCGAGGAAGATATCCGCGTCAGGAGGAAGAAGAACCTCAATATCTTTCATTTTTACACTCAGTTCTCGGGGATCTCCCGGAGCCTTGTAGCCTGTGCTCGCTTTGAATTCAAACTGAAGGTCACCGGTGTCCTCAAAGGGGAAGGCATAGGTACTGAAATCGCTGTCGATTGTCCTCTCCCCTATTAGCTTACCGTTGATGAAGAGTCTAAGCTGAATGATTTTCTGGTCAGGATGAGAATGCTCGGCCGTGAAGCACAGATATTTATTTCCAGAGGCCGGATAATTTTCGATCGACATGGTGGCCGTTTTTTTCATCCAGCGGAAGGGTTGTGTCCCGTCGTGTTCCTCTGGATACCAGCCGGTTCCGTGTCGAAGATGAGTTCGTTTCATTGTCGTCGCCTGGAGAAAGCTGATTATATTCTCTCCCCTGCCCCCTGTCAATCAGGGAACGTCTTCGTTGACTTTGGCTTGACAGATGGTTGTTATTTTGACAAAAAGGTCAGAGGTTATTATAAAACTAACAAGAAAGAGACCAGTCCGTTGAAAATCAACAATAAAATTCTCGTCATCCTTTTTTTTCTCCTGTTGACGTTCATCCATCTCCTTCCTCTCTCTCTCCATCCCACCCATGCCGTATCGGAAACGATCGACAGCCTGTTGAACACCTGGATCCTTTCCCATGGGCACCACCATTTCTTTACCCGCCCTCTGCAGATATTCCACGCCAATATTTTCTATCCCCATCCGCTCACGCTGACCTATTCAGAACATCTCTTTCCTCAGGCCCTCGTTTCGGCACCGATTCAATACCTGACAAATAATCCGATTTTGGCTTACAACTTTGTCTTTTATCTTGCCTATGTACTCAACGGATTGGCGATGTTTCTGTTGGTCCGGTATCTGACAAAAAATGATCTGATAGGGGTCATTTGTGGGATTATGTTTACCTTCAACGCCTACAACATGAATCATATCTCTCATCTCCAGCTGCTCCATTCCTGGCCGATTCCGTTGGCTTTTCTGTACCTTCATAAGTTTTTTGAAGACAAACGTTTGAAACATTCAGTCTTGTTTTCTGTCTTTTTCGCTGTCCTAGCGATGTGCAGCCTCTACTATGGATTGTTTTTTCTGGCCGTCCTGACCTTGATTCTTCCTCTCTCTTTTTTAATATACCGAAAAGAAATAAACCTTACTGGGCTCTGCAAACTGGCGATTCCTCTGGGTTTAGCCGGAGTGTTTCTTTTTGTCTTTTCCCTTCCTTACCAGTCTCTGTTTAAGGTTTTCAGGTTTCAGCGGAGCTTGACCGAAGGGGCGGACCTGGTGAATTTCCTGGCTGTTACTCCGAAGAATGTGTTCCTATCCAAGTTGATGACTCCTCTTGGTCGTCACGAATACTTTTTAAGTCCTGGGATTATTGTCCTTGTCTTGGCCGCCGTGTCCATCCTGTCCAGGAAAAGATACTTTCATCTGAAGGCAAAAGCTTTGAGAATAACAATCCTCATCATCGTCTCCTTCTGTGTGCTTATCATAACGCTGACAAAGGTGACCGGAGGGTTTTCTCTGAATTTAGGACTTTTGAGTCTTTCGGCTCATAACGTGTCCAAACAACTCTTTCCGATTTTGATTATCGGCCTTCTTATTCTACTCAGCGGGCTCTTTCGTTTTTTATCTCAACCCGAAGAGGAACTGACCAGCAGTCATGGATATTTCTTCTTGTATTTATCTCTTTTATGTTGGGCTCTTCTCCTTTCTTTCGGAAGTTCGCTGAGCTTTATGGGGGATTCAACATCAATGGTACCTCTTCCCTTCAAATGGTTCTACGAACATGTTCCTGGCTTTAAAGGGATTAGGGTTCCTTCACGGTTCGCTGTCTTCGTAATCTTCTCCACAGTTCTTCTGGCCGGTTTTGGGCTGAAGTCTATCCTAACCAAGTTTGATAAGAAAAAATGGGTTGTCTGGAGCAGTGTCGTTTTGCTACTTGTTTTAAACCTGGAATATTTGAGTGTTCCTCAAAGGACACGCGTCGTTCCGATCAAGGATGACATTCCCCCCGCATACCGATGGTTGGCGGAGAAAGCCAAACCAGGACCGATCATTGAGCTTCCTTTTCACAAAAAAATCGGTCACGATGCAGTCTACATGTATTTTTCCATCTTTCATAGGAAGAGGTTGGTTAATGGCTACAGCGGTTTCTTTCCGCCGGCGATTTTTTACATCCGTGAAGTCTTTAAGACCTTCCCCTCACCCGCGAGCTTGGATATTCTGAAAACATTAGGGATAAAGTACGTTGTTCTCCATCCGCGAATGTTCGAGGATACAAAGTCCGACAGAGTCGTCCGGAATCTCCAGGACGATTTTTCCTCAGAATTGCGGTTGATAAAGACATTCCGATATTCTCCCGCGCGGCCCCATTTTTTTGAAGACAAGTTCAGGGAAGACCTTATCTACGAGGTAATACCCGATAAAAAACACGAAAAGCCTGAGCCTGAAACCGACCTGACGACCATCCCTCCAGAAGCTTGGACGATAACCTCAAATCGGAATCCAACCCATCTCCCTCTTCTGGTGGACGATGACCTGAGCACGATGTGGTCGACGAGGAAGGCGAAAAAGACAGGCGATTTTCTCCTTGTGGAGTTTAAGGAACCGAAGAGAGTTGAGAAGGTGTCCTTGTTTCTCGGGGATGCTGACTTTGGTTATGCGATCAGAATCCGGGTTAAAACGTCATCAGACGGCACTCGATGGCGTACCTTCAAGCACCTCTACTCTCCCGGAGAATTCGCAGAAAACCTGATTTCTTCTCCCCTCAAGCTTGTCCAGAACATCCGGTTGAGAGGGAAGAAAGTCAAATTCCTGAAAATCATTCAGTCGGGTAGAGACAGGACGTTTTGGTGGTCTGTGGCTGAATTGAAAATTTACAAAAAACAAGAGAGAAAAGCAGAAGAATAGGCCCTATTCCTTCCTACTCTACGTTGAGGACGTGAATCGCCTTCCCTTTGATCTTCATGGCCGCTTCCATCACGGCTTCTGATAACGTGGGATGAACATGGACGGTTGAGGCGACATCTTGGATTTTAAGCCCCTTGTGGACGGCCAAGCTCATCTCAGCGATGAGTTCACTGGCCTGAGGGGCGAGAATATGGGCCCCTACGAGGCGGTCCTCCTCGTCGGCGATGAGCTTGACCAAGCCTTCTGACTGTCCGAGGGTTAAGGCTCTTCCGCTGGCCTGGAGGGAAAACGATCCCACCTGGATTTTGATGTTTTTTTCCTTTGCCTCTTCCTGGGTTATGCCGACCGAAGAAAACTCGGGTTCGGTGTAGACAGCCATCGGAAGGGCCGCGTAATCCATCCGGTGCTTATTTCCACAGGCGTTTTCGACGGCAACGATCCCCTCGTGCGAGGCTTTGTGAGCAAAGAGTTGGCCGCCGATAAGGTCACCTATGGCATAGACACCTGGGCTCTGGGTTTCGAGGTTTTCGTCAACCCGGACGAATCCGGACTCGTCCAGAGGAAGGCCGATTTTTTCGAACCCGGATGAGTTGGGCGTCCGGCCCACGGCCAACAAAGCTTTGTCTCCTTTGAATTCAAAAGGCTTCTGATCCCTCAAACACACTCCTCTAAGGCAAACCTTGTCCTCCTCAACGCTTAATTTTTTTATCTTCATCTGGGTGTGGATACGAAGACCTTGAATCTTGAGGAGTCTTTGCAACCGTTTCGTCATTTCTTTATCAGCTCCAGGAAGGATAGAGGGAAGAATCTCGAGAATAGAGACTTCGGCTCCAAGTTTTCGGAAGATCAGCCCGATTTCAAGCCCGACGGCTCCGGCTCCGATAACCAACAAGGCCTCGGGTATTTCTTCAAGCTCGAGAGCCTGACGGCTGGTGATGACCCCCTGACCGTCCGGGGTAATAAAAGGTAACACGGCCGGCTGACTCCCGGTGGCCAGGATGATTTTGTCCGATGAGAGGGCCTGTTCCCGGTCTTTGGTTTGGACATGGATCTGTCTATCATCCTGCAGCGTTGCCCGACCCCGGATGAGGTGGATCCCGTTCCTTTCCAGAAGGAATTCTATGCCTTTGACGAGGCGGTCGACGTTTTCTTGCTTTTCCTTCTGGATCCTTCCCCAGTTAACGCCGACTTGGGCCCGGGGACCATCGAGATTCTTGTTTGTGTGAAACTCTGAGTAGAGTTTGGCTTGATGGAGAAGGTATTTGGTGGGGATGCATCCCCAGTTGATGCATGTTCCCCCGATGCGTTCTTTTTCAACCAGAACCACTTTTTTACCGAGCTGAGCGGCCCGAAAAGCGGCCACGTACCCTCCTGGCCCGCCTCCGATTACCGCAATATCGTATTGTTCACTCATGTTTCCCTTCTTTCCCTGGACCTCAACTCATCCAAGATGGGAATGTTTGTTTTTTGTCAAGACCACCGTATTATACTCTTTCTCCTAATTTTTGATAAATAGTAACTGCCACGAGCGGGGATCTTCTTGTCCGCTCCATCCAAGCCGATGCTTGACAGGCGAGGAGAAAACGGAAAAAATATTACGCTTAAGAGGAGGAATTATCTGAATCTGAAGAAAACCTCATTCATTCCCTTCCTTATCTTATTTGTTTTGTCTTCTTGGTTTAATGCCCAGGCTGAAGACCAAGCTTATCTCTGGGGTCGGGTGATAGATGCCGATCAAGAGCCCATCCCCGGAGTCAGGATTCGGGTCGAGAGCAAAGCGGCCCATTTTAAGACGGCGACGACGAGCGATGCCGATGGCTTATTTCAGATCTGGGGACTTCCCTTCGGGATATATACCCTTGTCTTTGAAGGAGGCGATGCGAACATCCATGTCGTGAGGGAATTCGTCTGTGAGCCCTCTCAAACATACTATATCGAAGTCCTGTTGATTCCTGGAAAAGTCGAAACATCACCTTCCCCTGTCCAGGTCGATTACACGAGCTGTCTCCATCAGACTCTGATCGGTCAAAAACAGATCCGTGAATATCCTTCGGGGCACTCTGTTTGGTCTCTAGTCGAGAATCAAGATTTATCCGCCACGACCAACCGCATCGATGTTGGCGGACTCTGGAGCAGTGAACCGTCTCTTTTCAGTGCCCGGGGAGGATGCTCTTGGACGCAGAGTCTTTACCGCCTGAACGGCCTGGATGTGACCGATCCTTACTGGACCGGAATGCCTCTGATGTATCCAGATTTCTTCTCCTTGGAATTTACGAGACTGACCAACGGCGGGTTTTTCCCGGCTGGGATCTCTCCGGGCGGTACCCTCAACCTCTCAACTCGCCAGGAAACAGCCGAACTCCACGGCGCAGCCTCTGTGTTTTTCATCTCCAAAAAATTCTCGAGCACAAACATCACCCTCGAGCTCGAAGCCGAAGGCATGACCGGCAGCCATTCTTTCAATCACCTCATCGAGGGAAGTGTCGTCCTCTCCGGTCCCCTGGCTTCAGACAAGCTTCTTTTCTCGGCTGCGGTTTCCAGTTTTCGTCTGTCCCGTGATTTAGCCGATTATGATCAGCAGGACAAGGCCTCCCTTCTCTCCGGCTTTTTCAGTCTTAAAAGAGTTTTTTCCGATGGAAACCTTCGATTTCTATGGTCAGGGCAGGTGCTGGATAGGCCCTCTCACGGCGCTGGAAGGGATATTCCTTTTTCCTCCACTCTTGACCGCCAGGATGTCTACAACATCCTCCAGCTTTTGTGGAACATGAGGTTACGGGACAATCATGTTCTTAACCTGGGCCTGGGCTTTAATCGCGGTACGATCAACGCCGATTTTCAAGAGGGACTGTTTCGTCGACACGGGATAGAAATTTTTGAGAATATTCCTTCAGGTGTGGCTCCCGCAGCTCACCAAGATATTCGGTCTTCTCTTCATTTTTTTATCAGAGGAGACTCATGGATCACCTCCCTAGGACGAGCCAAGCACAGGTTTCAGTATGGAAGCGAATTCCGTTATGTCTCCTCTTCTTCCTCCAAAAGCATCCTGGATGACCTCCATCTTCGGTTTTTCGATGGTGTCCCTCTGGAAATTGTGAGATTTAACAGTCCGGCCGAACATCGAGAGAGGGCGTTCCATCTGGATGTCTATGCCCAAGATGCGGTGAGCTTCCCGAGTTTCTTGACCCTGATTTTTGGTCTTCACCTCGTTTCGAGCCAGGGCTGGGTTCCTGATCGTCCCTCCTCTTCGGGACCAGGCGCTAACAGCATCCGTTGGCTGAATATCTCTCCCCGGTTTGGCCTTGTCCTTCCTCTGTCCAAGTCAAAGGCGACGGCTCTGAAAATATCATTAGCCCGGTTCTACTATTCGCTCCCCCTGAACTACTTGACCTACGGGAATCCGAACGCCTTGGGCGGACGGGTTTACTCTTGGGAGGATAAGAACAAGGACAGAGATTTTCAGGAGGAGGAAGCGGGTCGGCTTCTTCGGCGAGAAGGGGCCTTTTTTTCTGAGATAGACGAGGGCATTAAGAGGCCTCGAGTGGATGAATTGTCCGTTTCTTTTCATCATGTTTTCGGACGGAATTGGCACTTGACCGTGGCCGGATTCCTGCGGGAGCACAGAAGCCTCGTGGAATCACTCAACACGGGAGTCCCGTTTTCTTCGTATGAAGCTGTCCAGATCTTTGATATCGGAGACGACAGGATTCCTCAAAACCATGATGATCTGTCCTTCACAGTTTACAATCAAGCTCCCGAAACATTGGGGCAGGACTATTTTCTTTTGACGAATCCTGACCGGAAGACGAACTACTATGGCCTTGATCTGACCCTTGTCAAGAGATACGGAGAAAGATTTACTTTTTTTCTGACCTTGACGGCGACAGAGGCTCCGGGAACAACCAGTCCAGGAAACACGGAATGGGAGAACGACGACGGGGTGGTGGGTAGCCTGTTTGACAGCCCGAACGCCCAGATTAACGCGAGAGGTCGAGTGCGTTTCGATAGAGCTTACACGGGTCGGATCGGGTTCAATTATCTGGCCCCCTTTGGCCTAAGATTCAGCGGCATCCTGAAGTACTATGACGGCCAGCCCTTCACGCGTAAGATTATCGTCCGAGACTTCAACCAAGGTCCTTTTTTCATCCAAGCCTTCTCGCGGGGGGTAGCCAGGTACGAATACAATCTCACGTTCGATTTGCGGGTTGAAAAATCATTTGTTTTCGAGAAGACAAGGCTCAGGTTCATCCTGGATGGTTTCAACATCTTCAACAGCGGATTAGCGACTGAAGAGAATGAGTGGACAGGGCCCGAATTTCCGCTGCGGTGGGCCACGGAAATCCAGTCTCCAAGAGTCATTCGTTTAGGATTGTCCTATGAATTCTAGCCGACGTGATAAATTATTTTTCTCGATGCTGGGATTATTCCGGGATAATCTTGAACGGTTATCCTGGACATCATTCTTGAATTGTTCCACCAAGTGTGGTATTCCAAATTTGCACTGATGCATTTATCGTTTTGGAAAAAAAGTCATCTCCTGTTGCTGACTATTCTTATTCTTTCGATTGTTCGCCTTCCTGCTCAGTCCCCTCTCTATTCCAACGAGGAATGCCTCGAATGTCATGGGAAATCCGATATCTTCCAGATTATGGCTGATGGGAAGGCCCGGTCTCTTTACGTGAATCCCGAACAATGGTCTCAAGATATCCACCAGAAAAGCCAGATGGTCTGTGTGGATTGTCATAAGAATGCTAGCCCCTATCTGCATTTCAGGGAGGGTTTCATCGATGTGGATTGTGCTCGATGCCATCCAGAAGAAGCGGAAGAATACCAGAAAAATGTTCACTTTGAGTATAAACCAGTGTCTGTGAGCAAGAAACTCCCGCTGTGTTACGACTGTCACACCAAACATGTCATCCTGAATCATGACGACCCATTGTCGTCGATAAACGAAGAAAGGATCGGACAGACTTGTGGAAACTGTCACGCCGAGGTCATGGTCGAGAGTCTCATGATGGGGGGCGCGTTGGGAAAAATATCCGGACATCGTAAGGGAGATCTTTCGGAAAGATTCGATATGAAGGTCTGTATCAATTGCCATTACGATGACGCCGCTCACGGAGCGAAGAGAGTCTACAAAGATTTCTGCATCCGCTGCCATGATGCTCGTTCCCCGGCTGGATTTGTTGTCGGACCGACTCATCTTAATTCGCAGACCTGGAGTCGATTCAATTTTCTAAGCAGTGGTTTGGTTTTGTTTTTTGTTGTCGGAATAGGCCTCTTTTTCGGGTACAGATCGAGGAAAGGAATCGTCAACGGGATGACAGGTTGGTATGACAGCATGAAAATCAAGGATGAAGAGACCTTGGAGGGGGAAAAAACAAGCCTTAGTCAGCCAAATGAGAAGAATAACACGATAACACAGTAGCCATGAAAAACGAAAAAAAGCGGTATGCCATGCTGATCGATTTAAGGAAGTGCATCGGCTGTAATGCTTGTGCGGTCGCCTGTAAAAGTGAAAATAATGTCCCGCTCGGTGTCTTCAGGAGCTGGGTCAAGAA
>CAYGBF010000266.1:0-3769 GCA_964348035.1 uncultured Eubacteriales bacterium
CTCTTTGTTTCTACTAAGACTCCACATAACAACAGAGCAAACCAAAACGACAATTCCAATTGACAGGATAAGAGATTTGGGTATTTTCCAAACCCATCCCACGAACACAGCCATCACGATGGCACCCAAGATGAGGAAGATGTTGTTGGCGATAAAATCCGCGGCCGAAAAAAATCTCTGGGAATAAGCGGAGATACTGCCCAGGCCCATGACGCTGATACCGACGAGCCAGACTCCTTTATTCCTCGGGACCCGGAACTGGTCTCTGAGGAAGGCGATAAGCCCTTCGAAAGCACCGATAAAAGAGGTCAGGGCAGCCAGGAAAAACAGGATATAAAAGAGTGTTCCGAAGAAAACCCCCGCGGGCATCTTGTTGAAGACGTTGGGCATGGTGATGAAGGTCAGCCCGATTCCGGAAGTTGGATCTAGCGAAAAAGCAAAGACACTCGGGAAAATGATCAGCCCGGCCATGAAGGCAATGGCCGTTGAAGCGACGGCCACGATGGTGGCGTTGGAGATGACTTTTTGGCTTTTTCTGGGAAGATAGCTGCCGTAGACCAGGGCCACGGCCATGGCCACGCCGATGGCGAAGAATGTCTGGCCGATGGCTGCCAAAGCTCCCTCCCAAGTAAACTTCGAAATATCCGGTTTCAGGTAGAACGTCAAACCCTTGGCTCCGCCGGGTAGAGTTAAGGCTCTGATAATCAAGATAACCAGGATGATGAAAAGGGTGGGCATCATGATGTTGTTGGCCGCTTCGACCCCTTTGTTCAGCCCTCTTCTTAAGATAAGAACGAGGATCGCGACCGCGAGAAGAGTCCAGAAGATAACTTCCAAACCGTTCGAACTGAAGGATCGATAATAGGCGGCAACTTCCTGAGAGGATAAATCCGAAAAGACTCCAGCCGCGGTTTTGAAGATATAGGCAAATATTGATCCTACGATCGGAGCGGCATAGCCGGCTATGATGAGCATCGTGGCCACGTTCAAGTAGCCGTTGAGAAACCAATAAGATCGTGGCTTTAAGGCTTTGTAGGCGCCCACAGGATCCTTTCGGGTCGCCTTCCCGAGAGTGATCTCGACAGCAAAGAGTGGGATGGCAACGATAAAAACGACGAACATGTAAAACAGCAGGAATATGCCCCCGCCGTATTTTCCTGTGAGATATGGAAACCTCCACAGGTTCCCGATCCCGGCCGAAAAACCGAGTGTGGCCAGGATGAAGGCGATTCGAGTCGTCCAGCTCGCTCTGTCCTTCATTTATTCCTTGACCGGATGATTGTCTTCAGCTCTTCCTTCACCCTCTCTTCGAGCGGCTTGGGTTCGTGTTTGTCGAGGATGTCTTTAATTTTTTCCTTGGCCTTCACCCCCAAATCTTTGCTTCCTTCTTCCACCCATTTCTCGTAGGGGCTCCTGGTCATCAATTCTGGGTACCAATTTTCTTTGAAGTGCTCAAGGGTATGCTCTGAGGTCAAGTACTCTCCTCCCGGGCCCACTTCATCGATCAAGTCCAGAGCCATCGTCTCTTCGTTTATTTCGATGCCTCCGGTGATGCGTCTGACCAGGCCGATGACTTCATTCGAAACGACAAGCTGCTCGAAAGACGTGGTCAATCCGTTGTTGATGTAGCCCACATCATGGACCAAGTTGCCTCCGGTCAAGGCAGCCAGCAAGACCCACAAAGATCCTTCCAGCGCTGCCTGATGGTCGTAACAGTTGGAATCTGAACAGCCGGCAAAGCTGAACATCGGGAGTCGGTAAAACCGGGCCATATCCGTGAGAGCGGCTGTGGCCAGCATGAACTCGGCTGAAGCATAGCACATCAAACAGGTGGCCATGTCCATCGAGGTTACGGCTCCACCATAAATGAAAGGGGTACCCTCTCGAACAAGGGTGGCCAGGACATAACCGGCCAGAATCTCTGCGTTCCCCTGGACGAGCCCCCCCGCCAGGGTGACAGGGCCAGTTCCTCCCGTGATCAAGCCGGGGGTAAAAACAACGGGCAGCGATTTTTTGGCCATGTACATCAGTTTCTGAGTGGATTCTTCGGCCAGCTGTAAGGGGGAGATAGGCTCCGTGTACAGGGCGAGGAACGGGCTGTTCCTCAGCTCCTCCTCGCCGCCGGCCACAACCTCAGCCATACCGATGATCGACTTCAAATTTTCCAGGTTCCAGGAGGTAAACACGATGGGTTTCTGAGTGAAATTCACCATGGCCTCGAAGTGATAAAGGTCAGAAATGTCGGCATTCACATCGCTCGCGATTCCCGAACACATGACAAAGCTCATCTCCGGGCAGTAATCGACAACCTTGGAGACATTCTCAATGTCTTCGAGAACAGCCAGTCTCCTTTCTCCTGTGTGGGGATCGATAACGTTTGGTGTATCAGAGCCTGTGCCATAATAGATATTGTTCTCTTCGAGGAACATGGCCGGATCGCCATTCCTGCTGCATAGACTTACCCTTGGGGGAACATTCCTCAGCGCCCACTCGACCAGGTGGGAAGGGATCCTGACTCTTTCCCCATCCACGAAACAGCCTGATTTTTTGAAGATCTCGACGGCTTCGGGCTCCTTCACGGCGACACCGGTTCTTCGCAGAACCTCGAGAGTCGATAGATGGATGAGTTCGAGCTGGTCTTTCGAGAGAACATGAAGCCGCGGGATATTGAGCCTGTATTTGTCCTTCATTTTCTCACCCCCATGAGGGAAAATAATTCAGGTTAATCACCTCTCATCTTCCAATCCATACGTTTTTCTGAGGTCATCATCGTAAGGCGCTATGCGGGCTGGACAGCGCTCCCTCGGACAGAGCTGGCAGGAGAGAAATGTCACTTCTTTCGGGAAAAAGATGCCGGATATGGATTTCCGAGGGACCATCAACATTTTTTCTGTTAATCTCACTCCGACGAGCCTCTCAACATCTCCGAGAAGGGAAAACAGAGGCTTTTGCTCCTCTATGGGCCAATCCTTGAGAGATCCAGGGCTCATGCTGGAGAGCTTTTCAAGCCCATAATGTCTTTTCAAATGTTTTTCCAGATGCCTCTCACTCAGGCTGAGGGCCATGTCACCCAGGCCTTCCAAGTAATACTGCTGAAGGAGGTCGCCTTGGGAGCTGGCTTCGTCTTCCAGTGCCTTTCCGATAGTGATGATATAAGGAAAGACTCTCTCCACCTTGTCCAAATTTTTTCTTAGAACCCGGCTGTAAAATGGAGTGCCGTTGATGCGGACAGCGTCTTTCTCTTTGTCTTTGATGTAGGAGACTCTGAAGAGAGCCTTCGGATGGATGAGCCGTGATGCTTGGTCGATCAATTCTCGAGCTATGACTGAGGCACGATCCTTTTTTCCTAACCGTAGATTACGGACAACCCTCTCAGGATTAAACTCCACCGGAAAGCTTTCTAATAACGGCATCAGATGTCTTCAGATATCACGGTGACTTCTTATTTGGGTGAGGCAGTCGGGAAACACAACCGGCCATAGCTCCATTCGGACTGAAATATTAATCCTAAACACCTTCCGCCTTGCTGCACCGGCGGGGGTCACCACAGCCGTGCATCATTCCGGTCTTTTCGTCGATGTATATTCCTTCAAAAGCTCCCATATGCCAGTTCCAGGGATTGACCAGGCTGAAGCGAGCCCCTTTTTTCTCGGCCTCTTTTATCACGTTTTCGTCGAAGTCGGCCTCGATCATGTTACCAGGACTAAGATAAACCGACCCGAAACGGGGACGATTGACGGATTCGTAGATCGGAATCCCGAAATCTAGG
>CAYGBF010000267.1:0-3808 GCA_964348035.1 uncultured Eubacteriales bacterium
TCCCCGGTCCGGTCAACAGAAGCGCTAAAGCCGGCCCTTTGCCCATCCCGAGTTTCATCAGCGTGTCTACGAACGGGGCCTCCGTCATCGTCGCAAAGTAGCTTATGCCTCCTATCAAGGTCGCCAAAAAGGAAGGAAGAATTCCTTTCCCGCTCAGCCATTCTTGGATGAAGGTTTCGGGAAGGAGCTTCCCGATTATCCCGACGATGAACGCGCCGGCCAGAAGAAGAGGAAAGATGATCTTAACAAACCACCAGGTTTCTCTGAGCCACCCTTTGATCTCTTCTTTTGTTTTGGTTTTGAGGGCGAAGGCAGTCACAAGAGCCATCCCTCCTGCCCAGACATAGATTTTATGGAGATAGGGCCCCTTCCGGATCAGGTAGTTGGGAGCGAGCAGGGAAGCGAGAATGATCACTAACAGGATGATGTCGCCTCGTTTCATGATCTTCGTTTTTCCAGTCTCGGTATGAAATTCTTTGCTTTTTCCTTCCTTAAGGCAAGCAGCGCTCATCACGAATCCGCCGAAAAAAGCCATAAGCACGGCTGAGATCAACCTGATAGCGGCCATATCATAACCGAGTACTGCTCCGGTGTATAAAAGAGCCAAGATGTTGGCTGCCGGTGCCACCCAGAGGATGATGAAGGAAGCGCCGACACCGGCTCCTTGATAATACAACCCACTAGCCACCGGGATGACCGTACAAGAACAGACAGCTAAGAAAAAGCTTCCGAATGTAGCCAGGAAAAACGACTGGACTTTCCGGGCGGCAATGCCGAAGTAGCGGATTATAGCTTCTTTAGAGACGAATCTGACCATGGCGCCAGCCAAGAGAAAGGCCGGAACTAGACACGTCAGGACATGGAGCGCGATGTATTCTCTAAGGGCCTGAACGCCGCCCATCAAAATATCCCAGAACATCTCCTAGACTCATCCATGAAATATCGAATCCTAAGGATACAGCAAATTCCATAAGATGTCAGGTTCTTCTCTTAATATGTTGCATCTCTATTTCCGTGATAGCCATTACCATTGTGAATCAGGTAGGGGGCATCGAAAACACGCGGAATTTCCCCAGCGAGGCTTGTTCCCGCGTAGGCGGGAAACCAGCTTGTCCCTGCAGAAGTAGGGATCTAGTATCTAGTAAAAAAGGATTTGGATCCCTGCTTTCGCAGGGACATGCTCGGCCCTGCTAGGGTTTTCTCAACACCCTACCTGATCCATTTCATATCTCAATGTGGTGTGCTATCAAAGTTTTGGAGATGCTTCCTCTTAATATCTAATTATCACGTTTTTCACGATGGCTGAAATCATGCTGTCTGCACAGAAAAGGCTATGATTCGGGTCAAAAATGAATAATTGCATAAATTCTCCGATCAAGGTATCCTTTCAAAGCAATAAAGGACGTCTACCATGAAAACAAAGACAATCATCATTCTCATTTTGGTTCTTTTCTTCGTGATCATCGTCCTCCAAAACACCCAGGTTGTTCCGATCCGATTGTTCTTCTGGAAAATCAGCATGTCCAGAATCATACTGATTCCGTTTTTCTTGTTGATCGGAGTTATCATCGGACTCTTGGCCCCGAAGTTTTGGAAAACGTAAAAAAGAAGGGAAGAGTCATCCATTTTTGTTGACATCAGGAATCGAGCAAAAATATAATTTGAGTCTTTGTGCTTCGTCTTTTGAATCGTAAATTAAAATCAGGGAGGTTTACATGAGTGATATCGTCATTGCCAGCGCTGTCAGGACCGCTGGGGGAAGATTTGGTGGTGCGTTCAAGAGAGTTTCTGCTGTGGAGCTTGGAGCTTTGGTCCTTAAAGAGGCTGTACGCAGAGCCGGGATCGAGGCGTCCGAGGTAGAGGAGGTGGTCTTCGGGACGGGCTGGCAGGCCGGCTTGGGACCGAACATCGGCCGATTGGCCACGGTCAAGGGAGGGCTGCCGGTTGAAGTGCCTGCCTTTACTGTCAACAAGCGGTGCGGCTCGTCTCTTAGAGCCGTTACCTTGGGCGTCCAGATGATCAAAGCCGGTGATGCTGAAATCGTCCTCGCCGGCGGATCGGAAAATACCTCCCAGGTTCCCTACATCGCCGCCGGAGCGAGATGGGGAAACAGGATGGGGGATAGCAAACTGATCGACATCATGCATCAGGATGGCTTTATGTGTCCTCTGGCCGGTCATCTGATGGGCGTGACCGCTGAAACACTGGTCGAGAAATACGACATCAGTCGTAATGAACAAGATGCTTTTGCCGTGGAGAGCCAGAACAAGGCTGTCCAGGCCTCGCAAGAAGGAAAATATAAGGAAGAAATCCTTCCCGTGGAAGTTCCTGTCAAAAGAGGACAGACAGAAATTTTCGATACCGAAGAAATTCCCAGAGAGGGCGTCACTCAAGAGAAACTAGCCAAGCTCAAGCCAGTGTTCAAGAAAGATGGTTCGGTAACAGCCGGAAACAGTTGCGCGCTGTGTGATGCCGCCGCTGCAGTCATGGTCATGACAGCAGAGAAAGCTGAAGAGTTAGGCGTGAAACCATTGGCGCGGATCGTCTCCTATGCCCATGCTGGTGTGGATCCTGCTGTCATGGGGATTGGACCCGTACCTGCTATCCATAAAGCTTTAGACCGGGCCGGGTTGAAGCTTGAGGATATCGACCTGATCGAGCTCAACGAGGCCTTTGCCGCCCAGACTTTGGCTGTCGAGAGAGAGCTGAAATGGGATCGCTCTAGGGTTAACGTCCATGGAGGAGCGATTGCTCTCGGACATCCCGTCGGAGCGACAGGAGCCAAGATTTTGACCACCTTGATCTATGCTCTCCAAAATCAGGATAAAAAATTAGGATTGGTGAGCTTGTGCATCGGCGGCGGGCAAGGTGTGGCTGTGGTGATCGAGAGGCTCAGCTAGTTCAAGATAAACAATACAAAGGAACGTCCGGGAGAATTTAATTAAATGGAGGTTTAGGAATGGATATTAAAAAACCTTTTGTTGTCGGAGCAGGCATCATGGGAGCTGGAATCGGTCAGCTCTGTTCTCAAAAAGGTTACGAAGTGACGGTCGTCGACATTTCGGATGAAATCATCGGCAAAGCTGAAGGAAAGGTTCGAGCGGGATTAAAACGGAGAGTGGAGAAAGGAAAAATCACTCAAGAGGATATGGACGCGGTTCTTTCCCGAATACGATGGTCGACAGACCTGGACCTCGCCGGCGACAGCGATTTTGTCGTCGAGGCGGTCCTAGAGAATCTAAAACTCAAGAAAGAGGTTTTCCAGAAGTTGGATGTGATATGTTCCCCTAATACGATTTTGGCCTCGAACACGACGGCTCTTTCGGTGAGCGAAATAGCCGCGGCGACCTCTCGTCCGGATAAAATCATAGGCATGCACTTCTTCAACCCGGCTGTGATCATGAAACTCGTGGAAATCATTCGTGGCGATGAGACATCCGATGAGACTGTGACCAGGACCAAAGACTTTGCCGAGCGCCTGGGTAAGGTTCCGATCGCGACGGCTAAGGAAGCGCCCGCAGGTATCGTCAGCCGCGTGTTGGCATCGCTTCTGAATGAAGCTGCTGTTGTCTACGAGAATGGAATCGCCTCGCCAGAAGATATCGATGAAGCCCTGAAGCTGGGAGCGGGATTGCCGATGGGGCCGTTAGCCCTGATCGATATGATCGGATTGGATATTCATCTTTCAAAGATGGAAACTCTGTATGCCAAACTTCAAGATGAGAGGTATAAACCTCCTGAGGTGATACGGCAGATGGTGGCGGAAGGAAAATTGGGGAGAAAAACAGGCGAGGGATTCTACAAATAC
>CAYGBF010000268.1:0-6725 GCA_964348035.1 uncultured Eubacteriales bacterium
AGGCTTTTCCAAAGGATAAGGGACGAGGCTCACCGGTTTGCGGTCACATTCCATCGTTTACGAAGAGCTAAAAAGAGTTTCGAATCCCCACTCGATGACATCCCGGGAATCGGGCCTAAACGGAAGACCGCGCTCCTGGCTAAATACAAGAGCCTCGAGGTAATCCGAAAAGCCAACCAGGAGGAATTGGCTCAGATGATCGGCCCTAAGGCGGCCAAGGAGCTCAAGGTGAGGTTGAAGTCATAATATGAAAAAGGGGACTGACATCTTTTAGAAAAAAAGGCGCCGGTCCCCTTTTTCATCGTGGCTTTTCTTGAGGATTTGCATTATATTGATAGCCAAGAGAAACATGATCATCGGAATCGGGATCGACTTCATCGAAGTGGAACGGATCAAAAAACTGGCCGAGAAAAGTCCCCGCTTCGTCCAGAGAATTTTCACGCCGCAAGAGATTAAATATTCCGGGGGAAAGGCCAACATGTACCAGCACCTCGCTGCCCGCTTCGCCGCCAAAGAAGCCTTCTTTAAAGCCTTGGGGAGAAGGATTAAATGGACAGACGTGGGGGTTGTAAACCTGCCTTCTGGTCAACCTCGGCTAGAAGTCAAGGAAAAGGACCGATATCCTTTCACCGAGGTTCACCTTTCTATTGCCCACCTGGCTGAATATGCTATAGCTTTTGTCATCCTCGAATCAGATGCCTAATCCTCTTTCTGTTAATAGAGTCTTATCCAATTTAATGCCAGACAGGAAGCCTATATCTCAAGTACCCACCTGACTATGATAGCGAGGACTACAGCGACTCCCGTGTTCAAAGCTATCGAAAAAAAAGCGATCCTCCTGCCGATTTCTTTCCAGAGGATAGCCACGGTGGAGAGACAAGGTATGAAGAAGCTGATGAACACGGTAAAAACGATGAGCTGTTGTTTTGAAACAACAGTCATTAAATCCACATAACTCACATCCAACGCCTGGAGCATCATGATCAAAGACAGCTCCTTCCTTAAAAACCCGAAAACCAAGGTCACGCCCAGCTCCTGCGGCAATCCCAACCCTTTGGCGACCAGAGGAGAGAGGACAAGATTGATGTATTTGTCCAAACCTAAGAACTGAAACACTCCCAGGATTATACTCCCGATGATCAATATCGGCCAGGCAAACCGGACAAAGGATTTGAGTTGAAAATAGGTTTTCCTCCAGATATTTTTTAGCGAAGGAACTCTTAAGGACGGAATCTCGAGGATTAAACCGGGAGAGGGTATCTTGAAGAAAAGGGTGATCATCCGACCCAGGATGGCCAGCAGGAGGATATGGAAGACATAAAACCCCAAGGCCCAGAGGGGACCGAGATAGAAGGCGACCAGCGCCAGGATGATGGTTGTCCGGGCCGAACAAGGAATAAACGGAATGAGAAGTGAGGTGATGATGCGGTCTCGTTTCGATTCCAGGATGCGGGTGGAGACGATGGCGGGTACGTTGCAGCCGAAACCGAGGATAAACGGAGACACTGACTTCCCGTGAAGCCCGATCCGGTGCATGAACGTATCCATCAAAAAACCAGCCCGGGCCAGGTAGCCGACGTCTTCGAGGAGTGACATCAAAAACAGAAGAGGGATAAAATAAGGAAGGACGATCGCCACCCCGCCTCCGACTCCCTGGATAAAACCATCGAGGACAAAGAAGAGGAAACCCGTCCCGAGCTGTGTCGACAGATAGACACGCAGATTCGTCAATGGGTCGAGGAGAAGCTCCTCGATCGGATTCCCGATTTGAAATATGACAACAAAAAATCCGAGAAAAACACCGACAAGGATGAGGTAGCCTAAGAAAGGGTGCATGATGATGTTATCGAATTTTTCTAGAGGACTCACCCTTCGTCCTCTCTTCACTTTGGTGCACCCTTCGAAGATTTTCAAAGCCAAATGATGTCTCTCGGCGGCAATCACCTCGTAAGCGGGGGCGTTGTGTCGACTCTGCAGATCATGCCTCACTCGGTCAAGAGCTTTTTTCAGAGGAAGGTTAATTTCCTGGAGCATCTTGTCGAATAGCAAACGACTAGCTTCGATCATCTTGATGGCTGTGAACCTCTTGTTGGACACGGTCGGAAAATCCTCGGGAAGTTCTCTTATATACTCCTCGACCTTTTCTTCCACATCCCGAGACCAGGTGATCGGAGAAGGGACCGTTCCGTTGTCTAAAACCTGTCGCGCTCGGTCCAGGAGCTGTTTGATGCCTCGACCGTGAGAAGCGATGGTCGGAACGACAGGAACACCGAGAGCACGCTCTAATTTTTTTAGGCTGATCTCCATCCCCTTGTTCTCTGCCAAGTCAACCATGTTCAGAGCGATGATCATCGGATAGCCCAACTCGATAAGCTCCAGAGTAAATTCGAGACTCCGGCCGAGGATAGAGGCATCGATGACGTTGATGATCAGATCTGGCTTTTCATGGAAGAGATGGGTCAGGGCAGCCTTCTCAGCTGGGTCAGAGGGATTGAGCGAATAGCTGCCTGGAAGATCGATGATGTTGAGAATGTCCCCTTCGACATTGACTTTACTGTGGGTGTGCTTTACGGTCGTGCCCGGAAAATTGGATGTCTGGGCTTTCAGCCCAGCGATGGCGTTAAACAGGGTGCTTTTTCCACAGTTGGGCTGACCGATGAAAATAATATCGGGATATTTATTTTTTTTCGTCAATGATTTCTACCATGATCTTCTGAGCAATGCCCCGCCCCAAGGCAACAGAGGTATCGGAGGTCAGATCTCGGACAAGAATAGGCCCTCTCAAGATGCTTCGTGAATCAATCTCGATGGTGTCATTCTTGTGGAACCCTAAGGCCAGAAGCCGGCGGCGAACCCCATGACCACCGATGAAAGCCGCGATCTTGAGGGGTTTATCGGCGGGGGCATCAACTAGGCTGATCATTCTGTATGTGTAACTTTCCTTTTTACTTAATAATAGGATTGAAATTTAACAGTTGATAATAAAGAATATGCAGAAAAAAATCAACTGCGGTGAATCCTGCTAGGGATGGACATAACGTTTGAGTCTTCTATCTCTCCTCTGACCGTTCTTATTCTCAGATACAATAAAAAAAAGAGGACAATCAAGTAATTTAAGACAACCAGGGAATAACCCGTGTAGAATTTAAAGACTTCCTCTCCCAGGATTTCCATCAGAGAAGCACCGATCACGACAAAATTCACGATCAAGATAGACCTTCCCAGAGACGAAAACGAACCGATATGGTTCAACAGAATGACGACAGCCAACAAAGAGAAGAGGTAGTTGTAATTCCATCCCAGTGGCGAAAGGAGGGGAATCAGGATGAACAGGTAGGAAAATTCTAAGACTTCTGGCTTTTCCAGGCCAGCCTCCTTTCCTTTCCACATCATCCATAAAAACGCTGCTCCAACGACAAGGCTCGATCCCAAGATAAACACCCAGGTCAGATCGCTCCGGTCGGAGGGAAAAATCTTCATGAAGAAGGCATAGAGAGAGGCATTGTCATAGGCATCGAGAAGAGACGATGTGGACAGAGAGAGAGATTGTTGCCATTCATCAAGGACAATAAAATTACCCTTAATGCCATAAAAGAGAGAAGGCAAAAAGAGTCCCACTAAGACAACGCCAATTCCCATCAAAATGAGTTTGAATCTTTTCTTGAGGAGAAAGTAGGGCAAAAACACGAAGGCATAGGGCTTAAACAACAGGGAAACGCCCCAAAGCAGACCGGCTCCCGAATATTTCTTGTTGAGAAGAGCAACGAGAACCATGAGCAGGAGAAAAATGATCAAGATATTGACCTGCCCCAGTTCTATTTCTCGAGCCGTAAATTTAAGGAGAATCAGGAAGGAGAGGCCGATGATCCAGCTCTTTGTCTTGAGTTTGCGAGGGAGCAAACTATAAGAAACCACAAAAACAGCCCACAGAAGGGACAGCTCCATGGCATACCAGATGAACTTGGCTGCCTCTTGGGGAAGAAGGGCAAATGCAGAAAAGAAAACCGCCGCGCTCGGAGAATATTTATACTGCAAATGACCATCAGAGGGCCGGTACAGGGTTTCCCCGCTCACGATCCTCTTTCCCCCCTGGTAGCAGACACCAAAATCGACCATATCCTTCCTCACCCAGAAGATGTAGACGGCGATGAGAAGGAGGCATAGGAGGATGATAAAAATATATCTCGTTTTCCTAGACATCGAAACGGTTTTCCATTCTATCTCTTTTTTCCTAAAAAACACAAGAATCGGGCCTCTGATTGACAAGGATTAACCTTTCTGTTACAAATGAGTTAAATGTATAAATGGCTGATTCAAAAAATTTTCGGCACTAAAAACGAGCGCGACCTTAGGCGTCTTCAGCCATATGTCACAGCCATAAGCGAACTCGAACCCCGGATCCAAAAACTCAGCAATGACGAGCTTCGTCAAAAGACCGATGAATTCAAGGACAAACTAAACCAGGGGGCCTCCTTAGAAGATATCTTGATCGAATCTTTCGCCGTTGTCAGAGAAGTCGGTAAACGAACCCTTAATATGCGCCATTTCGATGTCCAACTCATCGGAGGCGTAGCCCTCCACCAAGGCAAAATCGCCGAGATGAAAACGGGTGAGGGGAAAACACTCGTGGCCACCCTGCCTGCCTACCTTAACGCCTTGGAAGGCAAGGGCGTCCACATCGTCACCGTCAATGACTACCTGGCCAAAAGAGACACCGAATGGATGGGACCCATCTACAGCCTTCTTGGCCTTACAGTCGGGACCATCCAGCACGAGATGCCCGACTTTGAAAGAAGAAAAGCCTACGAAAGTGACATCACTTACGGCACCAACAACGAGTTTGGTTTCGATTATCTCCGGGACAACATGAAATTTCGCTATGGCGACATTGTCCAAAAGCGCCACAACTACGCCATTCTCGACGAGGTAGACAGTATTCTGATCGACGAAGCCCGAACGCCTCTTATCATCTCGGGGCCGACTGAAGAATCCACGAATCTTTACTACCGTATCGATAATCTCGTCCGTCGTCTGAATAAGACAAAACACTTTCAGGTCGATGAAAAAACCCGAACCGTAGCTCTGACAGAGGAGGGTGTCTCCAACTCAGAATCGTTCCTGAAGGTTTCCAACCTGTATGATCTGGCCCATATGGAACTCGTCCATCACATTAACCAATCCCTCAAAGCCCATAATCTGTTTAAAAAAGACGTTGATTACATGGTCAAAGACGGTAAAGTCATCATCGTCGATGAATTCACAGGCCGTCTGATGCCCGGCCGCCGGTACAGTGATGGCCTCCATCAAGCCTTGGAAGCCAAGGAAAAAGTGCGCATAGAAGAGGAATACCAGACTCTCGCCTCCATCACGTTCCAGAATTTCTTCCGGATGTACGACAAACTCGCCGGCATGACCGGAACAGCCGAGACCGAAGCCACAGAATTCCACTCCATCTACGAGTTGGACGTGGTCGTGATTCCCACCAATAAAACCCTCATCCGGTATGAGCGTCCCGATGTCGTGTACCGGACAGAGAAAGAAAAATGGAACGCGGTCGTGGATGAAATCATACAGAACAACGAACAAGGGCGGCCTGTCCTGGTTGGAACGATCTCGATCGAAAACTCCGAGCATCTCAGCTCAATCTTGAGGAGAAAAGGCATCAAACATGTGGTCCTCAACGCCAAATACCATGAGATGGAAGCCCAGATTATCGCTCAGGCCGGAAGAATAGGCGCCGTCACCATAGCCACAAACATGGCGGGAAGAGGGGTGGACATCATACTCGGAGGTAATCCGGACATCCTGGCTACCGAGCATCTGAGGAAGAAAGGCATAGATCCCAAAGAGGCATCCCAAGAAGACTGGGAGAAAGCCCTGACAGAGATAAAAAAAATTGCGGATTTAGAACACAATAAAGTCGTCAATCTCAACGGTCTGCACATTGTAGGAACTGAACGCCATGAAGCCCGGAGAATCGATAATCAGCTTAGGGGAAGGGCCGGTAGACAAGGGGATCCCGGTTCCTCTCGCTTTTATCTCTCTCTCCAAGACGATCTGATGCGGATTTTCGGCAGCGATCGGATCTCTGGGCTGATGGCCCGGATCGGGATGGAAGAGGGAGTTCCCATCGAGCATAAAATGGTCACCAAAGCTATTGAACGGGCTCAGAAGCAGGTAGAAGCGCAAAATTTCTCGATCCGTAAGCACCTCCTTGAATACGACGACGTGATGAACAAACAGAGGGAAAGCATCTACAAACAGAGACGGGCCATCCTGCAAGGAAAAGACATGAAGGAGGATATTAAAAAGCTGGTCGTCACCCTGCTCGATTGGATCATGGACAATCACGTCTCCAAGGAGAAACCGCCTGAAGATTGGGATATAGAGAGTTTCAAGAAGAACATCCTGACCCAGTTCGGCGTCGACATCGAGGAACTCCGGATAGATTGGGACACGATTAACTTCGACGAACTCAAAGAAACCGTTTTGAATAAACTGAACGAAATCTTTGCCGAAAAGGAAAACATCATCGGATCTGCACAGATGAGAGAATTCGAACGACTGATCATGCTTCAAGTCATAGATTCACAATGGAAAGATCATCTTTTGGCCATGGATTATCTCAAAGAAGGAATAGGACTGAGAGGCTACGGTCAGAGAGATCCTTTGGTTGAATACAAGAGGGAAAGCTTTGATATGTTCCAGTCCATGATGGACAGGAT
>CAYGBF010000269.1:0-7340 GCA_964348035.1 uncultured Eubacteriales bacterium
GCCAGAGGATTTAAGAGACAAAGAAGTCGCGGATTTTTACAGCTGGGAAGCCAACAAAGTTGAGATCAAAAGAGGTGAGATCGATTGGGCTGTGGCCAAGGATGAAGAGGACGATTGGCACTTCGAGTCCCCCGTGAAGGAGGCGGCAGAGAAAGAAAAAATCGAAGCCTTCATCCGCAAGATCGAAGGTCTAGAAGCTAAGGAATTCATCGATCCTCCGCTCGATTTAAAGGATTACGGGTTGGATTCCCCTCAGGCTGAGGTCAAAATTTGGGTTGAGGAAGATGAGGAGAAAACAGGTGAGGTAAGAGTCCTTATCGGTACCGAGGATAAAGTGGCAAAGACAGTCGTCGTCAAGAACACCCGGTTTGATTATCTTTTTAGAGTGGATTCCGCCTTCCTAGAAGAGTTCCCTGAAGAAATAAAAGACTGGAAGAAAGCGGAAGAACCAGCCCAAGAAAAGAAGTAAGATAAAAAAGGGATCCTTTCCTCTTTTCAGGACGATGAATTCTGATTCATAGCATATCTCATCTTTAACGATAACGTATACCCCCCCATGATCAGGTAAGGATATATTCCTTTCCGTGTATTTCATCCCTGAATTAATCCCTGCAAAACAGAAGAAAACAGCTATTTCTTAGGCCTCAAGCCCGATTCCTCATCATTGATGCTTTACATTCAAATCCCCTGTAATAGGTAAGACGAGTAATCCCTAGTGGTGAGTAATAATCATACTCATAATCGCCCCCAAAGAGGATTGTATGTTTTATAGACAAAATTCTAATATTATTAATGAGAGCCGGAAAGGAGAGTTCAAACCGGAAAAATTTAAGTCAGAAAAGAAAAGCAAGGGATAATTCTATTTTAGGGAGTAATCTTTTCATCTGTAGGAAATTGGTAATTTTATTCGCATAAAAATATGAGGAGCAGATGAAAAGAGCCTCAATTATTATCTTAACCCTAGTCTTTCTGGCTGTATTTGCCCAGGCAGAGGGATTTAGGCTGGGGGGATCAGGCGGGTATTATGCTGTGGCTGACTCTCTGTATAAAGATGCTTATGGCTCGGGCAGCTTCATGGTGGGGGGATTTATCGGCTATGATTTGAATAAGTTTTTCGAACTCAGGGGTGAGGTCGGTTATTTCAGAGATACGGGTGAAATGACACTCACTGGGGAAGAAATTAAATTCTCCATAATACATGTAGTCGTGGGGATGAGGTTTAAACCACTAAAGATTAGAAATCTCAATCCTTACCTAGGAGCTGGGTTTGATTTTTACTTTTTTAAAGAAAAAGCGAGTTTGGGAGACACCTCGGATTCAACCACTGGATTCCATGTTGAAACAGGGACCACGATAGCTCTAGGCAAGAGATTTCATGTCGACCTAAACCTCAGATATGTCAAAGCCGATGCTACACCTTATGATGAGACCGTAAGATTAGGCGGATGGCGAACTGGTATAGGAGTCGGTTATTCCTTTTAAGCCTCGAAAAGGAAATGATTGATCTGTTTTGGGATTAAGGATCGATGAAAAAGAAACTTCTCGTGATGGTGATGACAGCTGTTCTGGTTGTCTTGATGTTCAGCTTAAGGAATATACAGGCTCTATCGGGGTCACAGTCATCGGATTGGTGGGATACAGATTGGCACTACAGGATAGAGGTAAGAGTCTACAGCGGTCATCATGCCAGGGATGATGATCCTGTCGAGTTGACTGTACTTCTGATAACACCACCAAAGTGACCCTAGCTGTAAACGATAATCCGGGAGGGGGCACGTTATCCGGGACCGCCTCTCGTACCGTTTCCAGCGGCCTGGCCGCATTTGAGGATTTAACCATAAACAAAGTTGGACAAGGTTACACATTAAACGCCGCCTCAGCAGGTCTTACCCCAATTACATCCAGTCCCTTTGATGTGTTTGCAGGCCTGGCTAAAAAGATAAGGGTTGAGAACAAAGCTGATGGCAGTGGTTCAGAAATCGAGGCCATGAATCTAGCTTCAAAGGAGAGCTTTACGGCTTTCGCCCTCTCACGAGATGCCCATGATAACTTTGTCGGCAATGTGGGAGTGACATGGCTGTTGGTCGATAAGACAGAGGGGATAAAAGATAGTGATTTGAAATCCTCTTCGGATAAGAAAAGCGCTGTTTTTACAGCTCAAGCTGGAGGTACAACCAGGATAAAAGCTCGTCATCCTGCCTTGGGGGAAGATACGACTGGTGTCATAACCGTTTCCAACCAGCCTCCTACAGCTAATGCAGGCCCTGATCAGAAGGTCAACAAGGGAGACAAGGTTCAGCTGGATGGTTCCTCCTCATTCGATCCTGAAGGAGATCCACTAACCTACAGCTGGAACCTTCACAAGAGGCCGAAAAAGAGCCAAGCTGTGCTCCGTCGGTCTTCCTCTGTAAACCCTCGTTTCACTGCTGATAGAGGCGGAAGATACATAGTTCGGTTGATCGTCAGTGATGGATCGGCCGATAGTCGCCCTGATGATGTCAAGATAGTCGTAAACTTTCCTCCAAGAGCGTCTTTTCATTGTGATCTGAAAAAGGATGGGCCCCTTGCAGAATATATTTTGATGCTTCCACCTCCAAAGATCGTGATGGTCAGATTGTCTCTTATGAATGGACCTTCGGCGATGGCTCTGTCGGAGAAGGAATCAAGGTCTACCACACCTATTCATGGAGCGGAGAATTCCTGGTCAGGTTGAAAGTAACCGATGATAATGACCTCTTTGATACTGCCAAACTTATGATTAAGGTTCGAGAGATTAATCCGCCGATCAATCTGACTTTACGAAGAGAATTAAACCAGAGCTTGTTTAAGACAGAAGCCTTCCACACTCTGAGCTGGTCTTATAATCCTGAAAATGACGGACTGACAATCACAAATTATCGGGTATACCGCAGGGAGGCTGGTGAACCGGATCAAAACTATCTGCTGATAGGCACTGTCTCTGGCGATACGTTTGAATATGTTGATGGATATTTGGATGTCTCCAAAAAATTTGTCTATGTCGTTACATCCGTTGAATCAGGGGGCCATGAGAGCGGATTCTCCAGTCCCGTCGGAAACTGAGATCTAGAATAATAACTCCACATCCTGCATTCATAGATTGACGATCCATGTTTTTTTTAATATTAATTAGTGGATGCCGAATCGAAGGGAACCTTCCGAACTCCTTGAAGATTTCTCTTTAGAATCCGTTCCCCTAAACAGGCGGAAGTCCTGGATTAACCTGGCGGTGATCTGGATAGGCATCGCGGTGGTTATGTCCGCCATATTCCGGGGGATGATGATCGGCCTGGGCCTTGGGAGGATCGAGAGCGTGGTTGTTTCCTACGTCCTGGGAGAAATCATACTGATCGTCATGATGGGCTTGACCGGCTATATCGGTGCCAAGACTGGGTTTTCCACCCCCCTCATCGCCAATTTTTCCTTCGGTCGGATAGGCGCTATCCTGATTTCACTGTCCATCGCCTTCTCCCTCATCGGCTGGTTTGGTGTCCAGGCGGCCTTTTTTGCTAGGACTATCCAGTTCTATTTCGGGATGGAGCTTTCCCTTCCCGTCCTCTCGTTTGTCTGCGGTATCCTGATGATGATTCCCGCCGTATTCGGGATTCGGGGACTGAGTGTCCTCAGTTGGGCCGCTTCTCCGTTCATGGTCGTTATCTTCATCTGGGGGATCGCCAAGATGGGTTTTCATTTTCTTCCCACCCAAACCCTCATCTCTCTAGCCATGAGTCATGAACCAGATCCTTACCCGCTGACTGTCGGGGCCGCAGCCTCGATCGTGGCTGGAGGGTTCATCGTCGGAGCGGCGACCAGTGCGGATATCTTCCGCTACGCCCGGCCGCGCCTCAAGGAGATTTTCTCTGCGGCTGCATTGGCCATGATCGTCAGCGCTTTTCTCCACCTGGTCGGCTCTGTTCTGGCCATGAACACCGGCCTTTACCACGAGAGACTCCCAGAACTTATCATAGGCGATCAGTACCTCGGATTGGGATTCATCGGGTTTATGGTCCTCCTGCTAGCCCAGTGGACGACGAACGACAGTAATATCTATTCCTCTGTCCTGGCCTTGAACAATATTTTTCGGGCCAAAAGATGGAAGGTCACCATCATCGCCGGTGTTATTGCCTCTCTTTTTGCCGCCCTAGGCATCCTGGAGAGGCTCGAGCTTTTCCTGATCATCCTCACCGTCAGCATCGGGCCGATCGGAGGTATCTTTATCACCGATTATTATTTCTTGAAAAGATTGAGAAGGCAGGAATTCAGGCAGAACGGCTTCACTCGATTGAATCATAAAGCGCTGGGTGTCTATATCATTTCTTTTCTCATCGGCTGGACCACATCCGGGCACCCTTTTTCGATCGACGTTTTTCCGTTTTCTGTTTTTGCTTTTAACGGCATCCTGTCTTCGATCGTACTTTATTACTTTGTAATGAGAATTTTTCCTGAAAAGGAGTAAAAAATGGCCTTAAAACACGTCTTAGAGGTCCTTGATCTTTTGGAGACACCAAAGATCGAGGAAGCCAAAGTCCGGGATTTTTTTATCGGTAAGGGACTAGAAGAGTCTGGTATAGGGCTTCGAAAAATCAGTGAAGATAAAGGCGAGACGACCTTCGTGAAAATACATATCAAGGGTACTGAAGGACAATCCAAAGGAGGCAGAGCTCCTACCCTGGGTGTTATCGGTCGTCTAGGCGGAATCGGGGCCAGACCCGAAAAGATCGGGCTTGTTTCTGATGCCGATGGAGCGATAACGGCCTTATCCAGCGCGGCTAAAATCGTCGACATGAACAGGAAAGGAGACCGATTCAAGGGCGATGTGATCGTGTCCACCCATCTCTGCCCCCACTCCCCTATCATCCCCCATGATCCAGTGTCTTTCATGGACGCTCCCGTTTCCATCGAAACGATGAATAATTATGAAGTCGATGACCGTATGGAAGCCATCCTCTCGATCGATACCACCAAAGGGAACCGGGTCATTAACCATAGAGGATTCGCCATCTCGCCGACAGTTAAAGATGGATACATCCTGAGAGTCAGCGAGGATCTTTTGGATATCATGCAGATTGTCACGGGCAGGCTGCCCGTGGTTTTTCCGATCACAACCCAGGACATCACTCCTTACGGGAATGACCTGTTTCATCTGAACAGCATCCTTCAACCGGCCACAGCCACCGATGCGCCTGTGGTTGGTGTGGCAATTACGACCGAAGTTGCCGTCCCAGGTTGTGCCACTGGAGCCAATCAATGTCTGGACATAGAGGCCGCTGTAAGATTCGTGGTGGAAGTGGCCAAGGCTTACGGCGAAGGAAAATGTGCCTTCTATGATGAGAAAGAATTTCAGAGGATTATCTCTCTGTATGGTTCTCTGGAACATCTGAAAACTCTCGGGAAAAAATAATTCTTATGAATCATCTTCCAAAAAGTCTAAAAAATAATATAAGAGGCTATAATTGAGCTTTTATCTTTGTTCCCTTCCGTCATTCCTGCGGAAGCAGGAATCCAGAGATATTAAAAATGTCATTCTTAAAAAAGGTATTAATATTTACAGCTGAATAAGAGATGAACCCTCTTTATCAGATACTCTAATGGATAAAATGAAAGTCGGATTTCTCACCATCGGTCAATCTCCAAGAGATGATGTCATTCCTGAAATAAAGCCCCTCCTATCATCAAACATAGATGTTGTTGAATATGGACTGCTGGATAATCTCAGCCTTGAACGAATAAATGCACTAAAGCCCGGTACACAAGAAGCTGCCCTTGTATCCCGTTTAAGGAATGGACATCAGGTTGAATTGAGCGAGGCAAAAATCGGCAAGCTCTTGCCTCAAGCTGTCGAATTCATGACTGCGGAAATGGAAGTCAAAGCTGTGGGAATTCTCTGTACTCATGAATTCCCAAAATATAAATACTCATGTCCAGTTGTCTTTCCCTTCGATTTCCTGAGATTCATCATAGATGAGATATTAGAAGTGAAAAAACTGGGAATCGTCGTCCCCTTAGAAGGCCAAATAGAAATGACTAAACAAAAGTGGGGAAAAGAGAGAAAATCCGTGATTGCCAAATCCCCGTACTCAGAGGGCAAAACATGGGATGACGTTGCAGATAGTCTTATCCGAGAACAAGTCGAAGCTGTTGTCCTGGATTGTATCGGATATACCAAAAAAGATAGAGATGAACTCCAAAATTTTTCCTCTGTCCCCACCCTTCTCCCTAGAACCATCTTCGCCTTCGCCATCAATCAGCTTTTTTAAGATTTGACATCAAATTTTTCCTATGCTATTAATCTCTTGAGTTATAACTGTAAAGGAACCAGCTTACCCTACTCTACTGAGTAAACAAAATGCCCAAACCCGGTGATAGGATTAAACATTACAAACTGATCTCCCTCTTAGGTAAGGGAGGTATGGGGGAAGTCTTCCTAGCTCAAGACACAGTTCTTGATAGAAAGGTGGCCATCAAATTCCTGCCCGAAGAGATGCAGAGAGATGCCTCTGCCAAGGCCAGATTGTTAAGGGAAGCCAAGGCTGCTGCCTCCCTTGATCATCCCTTCATCTGCAAGATTTACGAAACTGGAGAGGTCGACGGCAATGCCTATATCGTGATGGAGTTTGTGGAGGGCCATGATCTGAGGAAAAAGCTCGATGAGGAAGTCTTGCCTCTGCGAGATGCGCTTCAGTTGGCATTAGAAATCGGGGAAGCCCTTGAAGAGGCCCACGGAAGAGGCATCGTCCACCGCGATTTAAAGCCCCCCAATATCATGCTGACTCCCCAGGGCCATGTGAAAGTCATGGATTTCGGTTTGGCCAAACAAATCCTGCCCGAAGGCGAAGGCGAAGAGTCGATCACCAAAACGCTTTCCCAGGTATCGCTCACAGAGCAGGGCACCATAGTCGGAACCATCGCTTACATGTCTCCTGAACAGGCTAGGGGCGATAAAATTGATGCCAGGAGTGATATCTTTTCCTTAGGAATCATCATCTATGAGATGACATCGGGTAAATATCCGTTCTCGAAAGGAAGTCCTATAGAAACTCTAACCTCTATCCTGCGCGATAGCACTCCACCTGTAGTCGTGAAGCCCAGAGCCGTGAATCCTTTACTTTCTCCCATACTACGAAAAGCCCTAGCTAAAGATCTCGATGATAGATACCAGAAGGCATCTGACCTCATCTCGGATATCAAGAAGCTCTTGAGGGAAATAACAGGCGAAGGAGCGTTTTTCGCAAGAAGATGGCCTGTCATAGCGGGAACAGCTGTATCCATTGTCGTTCTGCTGGTAGCACTCTGGTTCTTCCTTCTCAGGCCCAAGGCAGTCT
>CAYGBF010000270.1:0-2010 GCA_964348035.1 uncultured Eubacteriales bacterium
GAAGGCTGGTACTTGTCCCTGCGCAGGCAGGGACCCAGACCTTTCTCTGCGAAGCATGTGCCCGCGTAGACGGGTAGCGGATTGTAAAAATGTCTAAAGAGAGAAAAAAACGATTGGTGAAAATCACCGGTACAGGTTTCTACGTCCCTGATAAACTCCTGACCAACCCCGACCTAGAAAACATGGTCGATACTTCTGACGAATGGATAACGACCCGAACCGGGATAAAGGAGCGCAAGATTGCCTCCGAAGACCAGACTACCTCTGATCTTTGTGTCGAAGCAGCCAAGAAGACTCTAAAAGATGCCCGCTTCAAGACAAAAGATATCGACCTGATTATCGTTGCCACCTCCACTCCGGATACAATTTTTCCATCCACAGCCTGCTGGGTGCAGAAAGGTCTCGGGGCCGACCATATTCCTGCCTTTGATGTCTCGGCTGGATGCACAGGATTCATCTACGGTCTGATCATGGCCGAAAGTTTGATCCTCAGCGGCCGGAACAAGCGGATTCTGCTCGCGGGGGCAGAACTGCTCACCAAATTTGTCAACTGGGAGGACCGGAACACCTGTGTTCTCTTCGGAGATGCGGCCGGTGCGGTCATCCTGGAGGAGAGTCCGGACAATTCGGGTATTCTCTCTTCCTACTGGAAGGCCGACGGGCGTTTGGGCGACCTTCTCATCCTTCCCGGCGGCGGCTCGAGATACCCGGCGACAGAAAAGACCATAAGCCAAAAGCTCCACACCATCCAGATGAAGGGAAACGAGGTCTTCAAACACGCGGTAAAACGAATGGGTGAAGCGGCTGTCGAGGCATTGAAGCAGGCTGGATTGGACAAAGAAAATGTCGATTATCTCATCCCTCATCAAGCCAACATCCGGATCATAAATGCCACGGGAAAACGCCTGTCTGTCGCACCCGAAAAAGTCTATACCAACATCCAGAATTACGGAAATGTGTCCGTAGCCTCCATCCCGATCTGCCTCCATGAGCTCAGGCAGCAGAAAAAGCTCAGGAAAGGGGATATCGTGGTCATGGATGCCTTCGGAGCCGGCTTCACCTGGGCCGCCCTCGTCTACCGCTGGTAGCCCCCCTCCCGTCATTCCAGCGTAAGCTGGCAGTCCCCCTCCGTCATCCCAGCGTAGCCTGTACCTGCAGAGCTTGTCCCTGCGGAGGCAGGGAGCAGGTAGCTGGTACCCAGGAATATCTAAATAAAATCATTCCTTTCTCTCTTCTTGTCATTCCCTCTTTTCCCGTCATTCCCGCGGTCCGTTTGTTGAATTGTTCCAAGGACCCACATACAATTGACCTGGCTGTTTTGTGTATGGTAAGCTCATCAGGAATATCATTGGGTGATAATTGACATAAACGTAAGAGATTCTTGACAAGCACAACAAGGAAATTCTTATCAAGAAGACAAGAACACTTGAATTCTGTCTGCAGCTGAGAGATTTAGGGCTTGAAAGGCTTACAGAGGAAAAAAATTTTTGAGTGATTAAAACATGAAGATAGCCAGCATCGTCGGTGCCAGGCCGCAATTCATCAAACTCGCTCCTCTGGTCCAAACACTCAATAAACGGCCCTTCTCGAATCTCTATAAAAACAACCAACACATCATTATTCATACCGGGCAGCATTACGACTATGAGATGAACAGAGTCTTCTTTGATCAACTCGAAATTCCGGAACCAGATTTCAGTCTTGAGGTGGGTTCCGGTTCTCACGGCTGGCAAACAGGAATGATGCTGAAAAGAATAGAGGATGTGCTGATTGACGAAAAGCCGGGATTAATTCTTGTGTACGGAGATACGAATTCTACTCTTGCCGGGGCCTTGGCCGCAGCGAAATTACACATTCCTGTAGCTCATGTGGAATCTGGGCTCAGGAGCAACAACCGTCGCATGCCCGAAGAGATTAACCGGATTGTGACCGATCGTTGTTCAGATATCCTCTTCTGTCCAACCGAGAATGCCGTGAAAAACCTGATAGAAGAGGGTGTTTCTAACGTTG
>CAYGBF010000271.1:0-13937 GCA_964348035.1 uncultured Eubacteriales bacterium
GCAAAAATCTCATCGCTCAAAGAAAACACCCTCCTCTTTTTCTACGTGGCTCTCGGTCTTTCTCTCCTCTTCCTTCTTCTCCACATCAGGAAGACCCCTTCCCTCTTCGAAAAACGAAGGGGATTGACTCTGGTCTCCATCATCTTGATCTTGGCCGGACTCAGAGCTCTTTTCTTTCCTTTCAGTCAACTCGAGAAAATCCAATCTCTTCCCTATTTTTCGCCGACTGCATCCAGCTTTTTATCTTTCTGGAATTTAACGAAGTCTCCGGCCGATATTTTTTTGACTGCCCTTTTTTTGTTTCTCATCGTTTTGAGCATCAGAGCTCACTTCCAGAACATCAGGAGAAAAAAAGGGAAGAGATTATCAGTCCCGTTCATGATCGGAATGCATGTGGTTTTTGTTTCTGCCGCCATTCTCCTGATCACCGTATTCCAAGAAATTCTTTTTCGCCTCGTCTTCCATTCCAACATCAATCTCCTCCGGTTCTCCTTCAGCCCCCCCTTCCTCCTCCTCCATCTCAGCATTGTCCTCTTCTTTCTCAGCTTCGCTCTGATTCTATTCATCGGAAGGCATCTTCTCTCACATACGACCCGCCAGAGGTTTCCTTTTCTTATCATTTTTCTTCTGCTGTTTGCTGTCTATTTTTTTCTCATCAACAAGAGCACCTCTCCCCTTCTTGTCGTCCTTCAGGTCCTCGTCGTCTTCTCGGTCTTTTATTTGGCGGATTTGCCCAAAAAAGCCCCCCAGAGATTGGCTTTCTTGACGTCTTTCCTGATCGTAATTCTTTTCATATATGCCTCTCTCCAGGTGTTTACGTCTAACCGGAATCGCCTCCTGATCGAACACTCTCTCCAGAATACCATCAAGTCTCAAGAACACTGGGGGAATTTCCTGATGAGGGAGTCTTTTCCTGAGATCGAAAAAAGGAGGGATTCGATCGTCTCCTTCCTCGAGAATCCTGAGCCAAGGGATCTGGCCCGCTCTCTTTGGGAAAGAACCTTGATCGCCAAGTTCAATTGGTATTCCAGCCTTGAGCTCTTGAACGCCGAAGGCAATATCCTTTCTCGATTTTCATTGAACGTTCCCATCATGTTCCGCCTTGACTATGACCTTCCCGCATCAAGAGAATGGACTGTACTTCGTCAAAGTGTGCCCTTCGTGGGCAAAGAAAAGGACTTTCTTATCGCCTACAAAGATTGGGAAAAAGACAATCAGTATATCGGACGAATGATACTGTATCTTCTGGTTGATTACGATATGCTTCCGTTCCTTTATTCTGCCAATCCCTATTTCGAACTCCTCCGGGTTTCTTCTCTTCCTTCTCTCAATCAATACGAGCTGGGGTTTGCCATCTACGACCTCAATGCTAAGCTCATTTTCAACCCAAACAAAATCTCATCAGGAATCTCTCCCCCTCTCCTAAAAAAAATTCAGGTTTCGCCTGGCTCCATCTGGGCCCGTTTCGGGGAAAAAGGTAAGAAATACGAGTGTCTCTATTTTAGGAACAACAACAGAATCTATGCCCTCTTCCTGCCTGTAAAAAATGTTTTTGATTATTCTGTGGAATATTTAAAACTCTTCTTCTTTTATCTTATTGTTACCTCACTCTTATTTATTTTATTTGTCGTAATCCCTAAAAGAAAAGAACTGCGGCATCCGCTCTGGTCCTTTTCGAATCGTGTCTACATTTCATTTTTCGTCGTGGCCATTATTCCCCTTCTCCTCTTCACCATCTTCACCCGTAATTTCTTCAGCCGGATCTTCACCCAACAATTCACAGAAAAAGCCGAGATCCATGCCAACCTGGCCCAAGGGTTGATGAAGGATTATTTCATTATTCAACAGGAAGAACAGCTGTCGCCAACCTTGCCGCCTGAGAATATCGTCCTCTGGATAAGCTCCACCATCTCCAACGATGTCAATCTCTACCAAGATGGTAAGCTTATCTCCTCCAGTCGGCGAGAATTTTTCGATGCCGGTCTCCTTCCTGAGCTCGCCGATGGAGAAGTCTATTATAAAATTCGATACGAAAACACCCCTCTAATTACCCAGACCCAGAAGATCGGAGATTACACGTTTCACACCTTGACCATTCCCTATTTTCTCGGCCCCCAACAGCTTCTCCTCTCCCTTCCCTTCCCTCTCGAACAGCAAGAAATATCTGACGCAACGGCGCGCTTAATCGAATTTCTGTTTTTCATCTCGGTCTTTTTTGTCGCTGTCGTCCTGTTATTTGCCAGAAGCATTGGGGGAACGATCGTCATGCCGATCAGGAAGCTTCTGGTCGGGACGAAACAAGTCAGCCTAGGCAACCTTGAAATATCTATCGAACACAAACCACGAGACGAGATGAAGACTCTGATCGATGGGTTCAATGCCATGGTAAAAAACTTGAAACAGCATCAACAAGAGCTGGCCGAGATGAGCAAAAAAGTGGTCTGGGCCGAAATGGCCCGTAAAGTCGCCCATGAGATAAAAAATCCTCTGACACCCATCCAGCTATCCGCTGAACACATCCTGAAGGTGTACAAGGATAAGCCCCAAGATTTGGACCGAATCCTTAAAGAATCGGCCTCTTACATCATCAAAGAAGTCGAAAATCTGAGAAAAATCTCGCATGAGTTTCTAGAGGTCTCGAAAGAAACGACCCTCAGAAAAGAAATCCTCGATCTCAAAGAAATCATCCAGGAAACCATGGATCCCTATAAAAAAATTCTGTCCGAGAGGATCACGTTCAAAGAAGTCTATGAGGGACAGGATTTCACTCTCGTCGCCGATAAGGCGAAAATCAAAATTGCTCTGCGCAACATCCTGATTAACGCTATCGAAGCCATCCGGGATCGAGGAGAAATAAGAGTCAAGGTCGCCCAGGCAGAGGAGAGCATGAACATCGAAATCAGTGACACGGGAATCGGGATGAAGAAATCCATCTTGGAAAATATTTTTGAACCATACTTTTCGACTAAAGATGCTGGAACGGGATTAGGTCTGGCCATCACTAAGAAGATCATCGACAGTCATCTGGGCACCCTCCAGGCCAAAAGTCAAGAGGGCAAGGGAACGATCATATCTATCAAGCTACCTTTGGAATCAAAAGCCTAGCTCATGATTAACTGAACTCCTGTTTGCCTCCTAATCACTTCTCTCCCCAGCCATAAAGGACTGGTGTTTTTTCGCTGATTATGGAAAAATGTGGGACGCTGCAGAAAAAAAGAAGATCCGACCTTCTATGAACGAAAAAGTCAGTTTAACACGAGAGAGTGATCGATCATGAAAAAAATTCTTGTCACCTATTTCAGCTTAACTGGAAACACGAAAAAAGTGTCTGAGTCTATATACGAAGTGCTCACCGAGGATAAAGACCTCTTACCGATGGAGAAAGTCCAGGATTTTGAACAATACAAACTCATCTTCGTCGGCTTTCCGGTCCATTCCCACAGCGTTCCCTACAAGGTGGAAGCATTTCTCAAGAGCATTCCTCAAGGAAAAAAATTAGCCCTCTTCTCAACCCACGGCTCCCTCACCGGAAGTCACTTATCTCGGGAAGCCTTTGAATACGCGGTTGTTCTAGTCTCGAAAGCCAAGGTCCTGGGAACGTTTTCCTGTCGCGGAAAAGTCTCCGACAAAGCTCTGTAGGTTCTTATGAAATCGCCCGAGCACAAGATGTGGACAGAGATGGCGGCCTCTGCTTATTCCCATCCTGATCAAGAAGACTTAAAGGATGCCCAGGCCTTCGCTCGCTGGATCATGTCTGTTTATGCTCAAAGCAGAGAGTAATCCTTCCTTTTCAGCTCTTAAATTTCTTTGTTCTTCGATGAATCGGATCCTTTCTGTTTGAGTTCCACAAGAATGCCGTTCAGATGGCTGGGCTGGATAAAGGCGATGGTGCTTCCTTCTGCGCCCCTGACTGGGACAGGCTCCACGAATTTGATCCCTCGACTCTTCAGAACCTGGATGGATTCGTGGATGTTCTCGACTTCAAAGCAGAGGTGGTGCAGACCTCCTCCCTTGTCCTTGATAAACTTCGCCACAGGAGATTCTTCTCCTATACCTGAGACCAGTTCGACCGCTGGGCCGTTATCTAGACAAAGCCTAGCAACCTCGACTCGTCTTTCATCGATCCTCTCTCTTCCCTTTATCTCGAACTCAAACAGCTGCTGCCACTTGTCTAAACTCTTGTCCATGTCTTTAACGGCAATGCCTACGTGGTCCAGTCTCAGTTTCAATTCAGTCTCCCTTGACTTTATTTATGATCTTATCAGCCACTGAATAGGGATCCATCTCTCTGTTGTGGATCTTCTCGATGAATTCTTCCCAAACAGAATCTTGGATGTTTTGAGCCACTTCTCGGTAGATCTTGTCACTGATGATGTCCTTGAGCATCATGGAAATCAATTTTTTCTTTTTCACATCCAGCTGCGGCTGAGCCATCCTCGACTTAAGGTCTCCGAGGATATCGATCAACCGGGCAACTCCTGTTCCTTCGGTGGCCACGGTTTTAACGACCGGAGTGATCTCGTCTTTCTTGAGGCCCATCTGAAGAATCGCCTTGAGCTGTCTTTCTACCTTTTCTGTATCCGGGGAATCTGCTTTATTCAGAACAAAAACATCAGCAATCTCCATGATTCCAGCCTTGAAGATTTGGATTTCATCTCCTGCTCCGGGGGTGAGGATGACGACAACCATGTCTGCCAGTTTAACAACTTCCACCTCATCCTGACCGACCCCCAACGTTTCGACAATGATCAAATCCTTTCCAGAGGCTTCCAGGATGGTGATGGTCTCACCGGTTGTTTTAGCTAACCCCCCCAGATGCCCCCGGGTAGCCATGCTCCTGATAAAAACATCAGGATCGACACTGTGTCTCATCATCCGAATCCTGTCTCCCAAGATGGCCCCGCCGCTGAACGGACTGGAAGGATCGACAGCGACAATCCCGATCTTTTTGTCTTCCTTCTTGAGCTGGGGTATCATCTGGTCCACCAGGGTACTCTTCCCAGAACCAGGGGCCCCTGTGATCCCGATGATAACCGATTGACCGCTGTGCGGAAAAACGTCTTTCATCACCTCTTTGGCCTGTTCGCCGTCGTTTTCGACGAGGGTGATCGCTTTGGCGATGGCTATAGGATCTCCTTTGATCAGTTCTCGGGCCAGGATGTTCATGGCTTTACAATCCCATCTCCCTTTATTCCATGTTCTGCAGGTTGATCATGCTTTGGGTATCATGATGGTCCGGTAGCCTCGATCAATACTCGGAGAGAACTTTCTGGGCGATGATCCACCGCTGAATCTCGGACGTCCCTTCTCCGATCGTGGCTAATTTGGAATCCCGGTAGAATTTTTCTACTGGATAGTCCTTGACGAAACCATACCCTCCGTATATCTGGACAGCCATCGAAGATGCTTTGACCGCCAGCTCACTGGCGAAAAGCTTGGCCATGGCCGACTCCTTTGGTATCTTTTTTCCCTGATCCTCCAGGAATGCGGCTCGGTATGACAGGAGTCGGGCTGCTTCCAGTTCTGTGAAACCATCGGCAAGCATCCATTGGATAGCCTGAAAATCGGCGATAGGCCTGTCGAACTGGACTCTTTCTTTAGCATACTTGAGGCTCCACTCTAAAGCACCAGCGGCAATTCCCAGCGAAAATCCGGCGATACTCACTCGACCGCCGTCCAGGATAGCCATGGATTGTCGATATCCTTCTCCTTCCTTACCGATCAGGTTTTCGGCAGGTACTTTAACATCCTCGAATATCAACTCCGATGTATCCGAGGCTCTGATTCCTAACTTATCCTCTTTTTTTCCTGGTCTAAACCCCTCCATACCCTTTTCTAAGATAAAAGCGGAAATGCCCTTTCTCCCCTTCTCAGGGTCTGTGACCGCCATAACGACGGAAATTTCAGCCAACGAACCGTTGGTGATGAAAATCTTCGTCCCGTTGAGCAGCCAATGGTCACCCTGCTTTACAGCTTTTGTCTTCAGCGCAGCCGCATCAGATCCAGCCTCGGGTTCAGTCAAACCCCATGCACCCAGGGTTTGTCCAGCGGCCAGCCGTGTCAGATACTTTTTCTTCTGCTCCTCGCTGCCGAACAGGTTAAGATGATTAGAACAGAGGGAGTTATGGGCGGCGACAGCGAGGCCCACAGAAGGATCGACCTTGGAAATCTCTTCCAGGATGATCACATAATCGACATTGGAATAACCGGCTCCTTGATATTCTGTCGGGATGATGATTCCTAACAACCCCATCTCACCCAGTTTCTTTGTCAATTCCTCTGGCCACTCCCCTTTCTCATCGCTTTCTTTCACGTAGGGTTGAATTTCTTTTTGAGCAAAATTTCTGATGGAATCCCTTAAGATTTCCTGCTCTTCTGTCAATGCAAAGTCCATCGTCTCTCCCTTATGTTTTCAAAATAGGACGGATAGGAATAAAAACAATCGTATCCTCTACCAATCCAGGGTCACTCTTTAAATTGAATAATCCAGGGTACTCATATTACTTTTTACACGGTGAACAATCAAGAAAATTTTACCCTCTGAACTCGTGGTTTGACAGGTTCAACAAATTCCTCTAAATTGAGATTGATGCAGATCATAAAAATCATTCTCTACGGATTATTGATCTACTTGATTTTTCTTCTTTGGCGTTTCTTCCGGGCCCTGGGCAGAGCCAGCAGACGCCCGCCTGCACCCAAGCAGGCCTCCGGACTGATGGTCAAGGATGTCGTGTGCAACACCTACCTTCCCAAAGAAGATGCCGTTAAAGAGGTTTACGCAGGAAAAGAATATTATTTTTGTTCCACCTCTTGTCGACAGAAATTTTTAGAGCAAAAAAAACCGCATTAATCCTTAAAATAGGCGGCCTTCCCGAGACGTATCGGAATCAGGGACTGAGACTCCAAGCGTCGATCGTCATAGAATCCTTAAGGCTTATCTGCTCGTGTTCATAACCCGCGGGAACGATGTAGGAATCTCCGCTCTTGATGGTCATTTCATGCTTTTCTCCTTCCCTGTTGATGAGAATCTTTTGTTCTCCCTTGATGATCGTGGTGACTTGTTCGTAGGAGTGTTTATGCGGAGGAACCTTCGAGCCCTTTTTGTAATCAAACTTGGCCATCAAGACATCCTTTCCGCAGGCTAGGGTCGTCCGGACAACACCTTCGAAAACGTGGACGGAAGGCTGATTTTCTTTACCTATTTTAAACATAATCTATCTTTCCCTTTCTCAATTAAGATTTGTTATGTATTTGAAAATTTTTGAAAAGCTAATCTCTCCTAGAGAGCCCAGGTTATATTGAAATCGTCAAATTCTCCCTTATAATCCTCCCAATCGACATTGACATCCTCGACATGAGAAAGTGGAGGACCTTCTCCCAAGCGAGTGATAAGGCCTTCTATCGCCTTTTGATCTCCCTCGACCATGACTTCAACCCGGCCGTCAGCCAAATTCCTGACCCAGCCGGTGAGTCCGAGGGACACAGCCCATTTCCTGGTATGATCACGAAAAAAAACACCCTGAACTCGGCCCCGGACAAGAATGTGCGCCCTTGAATCCATCACAAATAGAGTTAATGTTAGCACATCACTGGACAAACGTAAAACGGTCCTAAAAAGGAGCCGGAATCCTTCCTGCATCCTAGTATTTCCCGTTTTTTTCTATTAAAATAAACTGAGGCTAGGAATTCGATTTGGCAAGGAAAATTCTCCTCTCTGTTGCCGGTTTTGATCCCACGACGGGAGCGGGGATAGGTCTCGATTTAAGGGTGTTTAGGGAACTCGGCTTCCAAGGAATGGCCATCCTGACCTCACTCACCGCCCAAAACACACGCGGAGTGAGCGAGCTCCATTGTCTTCCCCCTGAGTTCCTCTGGAGTCAATACCAAACTCTCTCAGCTGATGTCACGATTTCCGGAATCAAAGCCGGGATGATCGGGACGAAAAAAAACACCGCGGTTTTGGCCAAAATTCTGGCCAACCATCCCCAAATCCCCAAAGTCTTGGATCCCGTTTTTAAATCAAGCTCCGGGTCTTGGCTTATCGAAGAAGAGGCGGTCTCAGAGTACTCGAAAGCGATAAAGGGAAAAACCACCCTTCTCACCCCAAACCTGGAAGAAGCGTCTATGATCGCTGGAATCGAGGTGAAGAAGCCGGAGGATATGAAAAAAGCCGCCGAGATCATATTCGCAACAACGCTGACTCCCTGCCTCATCAAGGGAGGACATCTCGGGAGGGACATAAATGATATACTTTTCGACGGGAAAAATCATCACGTTTTTGAGAAGCCAAAAATAGATAAAAAAGTCCATGGAACCGGATGTTTTCTCTCCTCGAGCCTTTTAACCTACCTCGTTAATGGGTTGGCTCTCGAGGAGGCGGTTCGGCAAGCCATCGAACTGACCCACAAAGCTATAGAAACCTCAGTCCAGGTGGGACACGGCCAATACATCATCGTTTTTTCGGCGTAGAAATAAGGAGAAGGTTATTTTTTGTGCTCTTTTTTTCTGGATCCCAGCTGGAGCCTGTGCCCGTACCTGCCTGCGCAGGTACAGGCTCCAACGGGAATGGGGATGACTTAAAAAATGCATTCATGAAATCACATTTCTGGTTTCAAGCCTTCGACTGCATCAATCGGGAGTGTAAAGACAATCCCCGTTCCAGGTTGATTTAAATCCCCCAAAATCTTTTCCAGGAGCTCGATGACCGGCCGTTCCTTCTCATCCTTGATCGCCGATAGAATGGTTTTGTTATGAGGCTTGGCCCCAGCAAACATGAACCGCAGCCCAGCAAAAATCGGCACTTCTTCAGACACAATGTGCCCCATCCCCACGCTGTCGATCACAGTCGCTCCGGAGATGCCGATCTCGAGGTATCCCTCCAGGACCTCCTCGAGCTTTTCCTCCTTGTTCAGGATGACGACCAAGAGCTTCATTAAATCTTTCCCTCTTCCTCATCAAATATCGTACATATGTCCTTAGGGGATGTGGCTTCTCTAATCTTCTCGACAATCTTCGTCTCCTTGACCAAGCGGCAGATATGGGCCAAGAGTTTGAGTTGAAGCCCAGGATTGTCTTTATCCCCCAGGAGGAGAAGGATGACATAGGTCGGCATCTGATCTACGGCCTCGAAATCGATTCCTTGCTTGATGACGGCCAGAGCCAGGAATGGATCATTCACCTTATCGGTTAAGGCGTGAGGCACAGCAATCCCTTTTTCAAGGCCTGTGCTTCCCAAGCTTTCCCTTTTGAGAAGTTCATCCAAGATGATTTCCTCATCCGAGATGAGGTCTCTCTTTTTGAGCGACACCACGAAATCCTCAAGAATCTGTTTTTTATCTCCAGGTTTCAAATCAAGGATGATATGATCCTCTCGTAAGAATCCACAGATATTCATGTTTCACTCCTCTCGATCATCTCGTAAGGATGAAGGTTCGAGCAACAGAACATGTTCGGCTCTGGCCTCGATCGTCTGTCTATTATATAGCATAGGATGATAACGGCTTTCCAGCCAGAGGCGGGTTTGGTCATCATAAAATCGGCTTAAAAAATGGCCGCTCTCACCGGAGGTGATGACGCTGATGGAATTCTCGAAGTCGGATAAGTCGATGATCTGGCGGTAAGAGGGGCCATAAGTTACGTTGTAATAATCCGGGGCATAAGAGGCTTTCACCGTAAAATAACGGCCATCGACAGCATACGGACCCCGATTTAAGAATTTCAGCACAGGCGACTGTCCCAAAACATGCTGGAGTGTGATGGAATAGAGCTTCCTCCAATCCCAGTTTTCAGGAGAACCATAAGCTTCCTCCAACTGGAGGTAGGCCTTCTCTAAACTCGACTTGATGATATCGTCTCTCATCTCGACACGGGAGGTCCTTATACTATCAAACCACGGAGATCCGGGTTGGGACAGAATCCGAAGCAGACCAGCCTTCTTGCGTCTGAAAAGCAAATCAAACCGCTTGAAATCTTTACCGAGTTCATCTTGAAAAACTTCCTCATGGAAAATATTCATGAACACACCAAAAAAAGCGGCTCCTCGACCGGAGCCCATCTCTCGATCCCAATTCATGAGATAGCCGATCGACTCTTTAAGGATTCCAGAAGCCCCGTCTATCTCTTCCAGCAGCGGAAAGAAGACCTCAGCCTTTTTTGAGAAAACGTCATTTTGAATTCTCATCTGAGTCTCGATGGTGTGAGTCTCTTTCTCGAGTAAAAGTTCTGTGATTCTTTCCGCTCTGAAGGGAACATCCCAATCGATGCTGACATAATGAGGATATTCGTCGGGGACGACTCTATTGTTGGCCGTCACGATGTATCCTTCGGCTGGATTATACACCGTGGGTTTATCTTCCTCCTCCAGAAATCCCTGCCATTGTCCTTCCTCAACCCATCCTGGATAGGGAAACAGAGCCGCCGGGGCGGGTCTGAGGGGAATCCTCCCACCGAGATAATAACCGATGTTTCCATACTTATCGGCATAGATAATGTTGTGTGAGGGGGCATCGAACAGACTGACTCCGGCCTTAAACTCATCCCAATCCCGGGCCTTGTTGAGACGATAGAAGGACTCGAACGTCCTCCCCCCTTCGTATATCGTCCAGGAGAGGGAGATGGGTTTCTGGCTTTCGATGATCAACGGTGAGATCACGGGCCCGCGTTCTGTCCACAGGACCTCCATCGTTTCAGGATTTTTCTTCCCCTTAACCCTGATCAAATGGTTCTCCCTCAGGAGGGGTTTCCATTCTCCCCTGTCTAAGTACTTGTCCCCCGATGCGTTTATCTTCTCTAAAAAAAGGTCTTGGGCATCGACCGTAGAGTAGGTTAAACCCCAAGCAAGAGCGTCATTATGGCCTATGATAACGACGGGGATTCCGGGGATAGATACTCCGATCACATTCAGTGTGGGACAGCTTAGATGGATTTCATGGAAGATGGAAGGTAGAGAGATCCCCAGATGAGGATCATTGGCCAGCAAGGGTTTTTTGGATGCGGTTCTGCTCCCGGCCAGGACCCAATCGTTGCTTCCCGGAGCTCCGGGAAGACTCAGCAACTCCGAGAAAGAAAGCTCTCCGATTTCGTGTCTTGGGGGCACAACCTCTTCTTCCAAAACCTGAAGGGCTTTTTGAGCACCAAACTGTTCGACCAACTTTGCCCTGAAGACCTCGTACTGATACTCCACACACATGAACAAAGCCATGACTTCTTTAATGATCAGGGAATCCAGCAGCCGCCATGGCTCAGGCCGGTAGCGGAGGATCAAGAATTCAGGCGGCCAGTTGAGTTTTCGAGAATCAAGCCAGGAATTCACTCCCCGTGTGTAAGAATGAAGAAGATCTTTGAACTCGGCAGAAAGCTGATTCTCATCCTCATGAACAGCCTTCTCCAGACCAAAATTTCTGATGATTTTATCCTTCTCCAAAACCTCTTGGCCGAATATTTCCGAGAGACGACCAAACCCGACTCTTCTATGGAAGTCCATCTGCCACATTCTGTCTTGGGCATGCACATATCCCCAGGCAAAAAACAGATCCATCTCGTTTTGAGCAAAGACATGAGGAACACCCCAAGGATCCCTGAGAATTTCTACCTCAGATGTTAGTCCTTTTAAAGAAACCGTTCCTTCAATCTTCGGCACAGAATGACGGAAGGAGGCCCAGAAGAAAAAGAGAAGGCTGAGAACAAGGGAAATAATCACAACGGAAACGACGAGAAGAACTCTTTTCATCGAACTTCGGAGTTGTCAGGATTGCTCTCTCCGACGCCGATAATCTCATCTGCCCGGACCAGGACATCCTCGGGAAATTCGAGGCTTTGTTTTTTTGCGGCATCAAGATTGAGATACAATCTCAATTTGTCCATGTATTGAATCGGAATATCTCCGGGACTCTCTCCGTTCTTGACGCGAATCGCGATAGAGGCGGCCTTATACCCCATATCAAAAAAATCCCAGCCCAAGGCCGCACAGGCTCCCAGATGGGTGGAAAGGATAAAACCGCCGAAGAGAGGAATGCTGTTTTCCTCCGCAACCCGTCCCACAGCATCGAAGGAGGCATTGATAGTGTTGTCAGAAATCTGAAAAATCGCATCGATTCTTTTGTTTATGAGCGACTGGGTAGAAAGAAGAACTTCGCTTTTGTTCACGATCGGTATAGCAACAATCTCTAGGCCTAAATCTTGGGCTGCTTCCCTGGCCAATTCGAGATAGAAGGAGGAATTGAGCTCTGACGGCGTCCACAAAGTCCCCACTTTTTTTACCTCGGGGAGGACTTCCTTGAGGAACGTCAGGCTTTCCCGGATCGGTCCTTTCGAGGACACCCCGGAGACATTCGGCCGGTGATCTTCCGGTGAATTTCCGGCTCGGGCAAGGAAAGGATTCGCTACCGAGGAAAAAACGATCGGAATCTCACGGGTGGCGTGGAGGGCGGCCTGGAGACTCGGAGTCGAAAAAGGGACGATCATATCCACTTTCTTCTTGACGAATTCTCGAGCGATCCGCTGTGTTTCTGCTATGTCCCCCATCCCGTTCCTGATGATGAGGCGGACATTCACACCATCTACTATTCCGTTATCCTCCAGAGCCCTCAGGAATCCTTTCCGGACCTCATTCAAGGTGGGGGCATCATCGACCTGAAAAATGCCGATGGTGTAAAGATCATCTTCAGGTTCTTTACACCCGGAAAAGAAAAGGAGACAGAGGACGAGAAAAATGGAGATCTTACGCATGCGTGAATTCCTGGATTTGTCTTATCCATCATAATCAAAAAACATCTCAGCCGCAATCTTTTTTTGCAGAGGACATCTTCCTCGGATTCCCGATTGGAAATTTTTCGGCGTTGGATTAAAATACCTCCTGATGAGCCGTTATTTTATCGGGACTGCTGGGTGGAGCTACAAAGATTGGGAAGGGATTGTCTATCCTGAAAGAAAAGAGCGCGGTTTTCATCCGCTGATCTTCCTTGCTCATTATATCAATATCGTCGAAGTCAACAGCACCTTCTACAGAACTCCCCCGATGACCATGTCGCTATCCTGGATAAAAAAAGTGGAAAGCCATCCTGACTTTCTGTTCTCGATCAAGCTTCATCAGATCTTTACCCACAAGAGGCGGGGTTTTACCCAGAGGGATGTGGATGATTTCAAGTTCGGCATCGAACCCTTGAGAGCCAAACTCAAGTTGGCAGCCATCCTTATCCAATTTCCCTGGTCATTCATCAGAACCTCTGCCAATACCGAATATCTGATCAAACTGTTCGATTTATTCTCAGACTATCCTTTGGCTCTGGAAGTCAGACATTCTTCCTGGAACACCCCACCCTTTTACACCCTTCTCTCCGAGCATAAGGTCGGCTTTTGTAATATCGATCAACCCCTTTTCCGTGACTCTATTCCCCCCAGTGCTGTCTGTACTAATCCTCGATTCTCCTACGTCCGTCTTCACGGCCGGAACTACAAGAATTGGTTTAAAGAAGATGCCGGCCGGGATGCAAGGTACGATTACCTGTACTCGAAAGATGAACTCGACGAATGGGTACAAAAAATCAAGGAACTAGGACAACAAAGTGACAAGATCTACGTCATTACCAACAATCATTACCGGGGGCAGGCTCTGGCCAACGCTCTTCAGATCAAGAATAAGATCACCGGAAAAAAGTTGGATGTCCCTGAGGACCTGCTCCGGAAATACCCTCTTCTTAAGGAAATCATAGACAAAATTAAGAGCGGTCAGCTCGACCTGTTTGGTAAAGACGAAGGCTAGGCTACGATCAAGCAAAACGATGTGGTGGGAAAATAGTTCTCTGAGGCAAAACGACGGGAAGCTGCTCATCGATAAAAAAGGAGGACACGCGATGGGCTGAGGAGTTTAAAACTCCTCTATTCATATACAGTCGAGCTCAAGTCCTTTCCAATTGCTGTGTGTTTTAAGATGCTTTGGG
>CAYGBF010000272.1:0-4415 GCA_964348035.1 uncultured Eubacteriales bacterium
TCCTTGGCTTTCCTGAAAAAATTGACGGCTCCGAAGATATTTCCGTGATCGGTCAGTGCCAAAGCCGGCATCTTATTTTTCCAGGCCGCATCAACCAAGGAATCGATCGCCAGGGCGCCGTCCAAGATGCTGTATTCGGAATGGTTGTGAAGATGAATATACGAGGGTTCCATTTCCTTAACTCAATGACATAACGATTTGTCTTTTTTCTTTATGGAGCTCATTCCCACTCGATTGTTCCTGGGGGTTTGGTCGTGATATCATAGACAACCCGATTTACACCGGCCACTTCGTTGATGATTCCGTTCGAGATCCGAGCCAAAAGCTCCGGCCGCGCGGGAAACCAATCCGCCGTCATCCCGTCCACGCTGCAGACGAGGCGGACAACGACCACTCTCTGGTAGGTGCGGCGATCGCCCATAACACCGACCGACTTCACGGGCAGCAACACCACAAAGGCCTGCCACAGTTTGTTGTAGAGGCCAGAACGTTTCACTTCTCGGATAAGGACCGCGTCGGCCTTCCGCAATAGTTCGAGCCTCTCAGGGGTCACGTCACCTAAAATCCTGACCGCCAGACCAGGGCCAGGAAAGGGATGCTGCGAGATGAATTCCCGTCCCACTCCCAATTCCTTGGCCAGCGTCCTGACTTCGTCCTTGAAGAGCTCTCTGAGCGGTTCGATCAGTTCGAACCTCAATCGCCGAGGAAGGCCGCCCACATTGTGATGGGTTTTTATTTTGGAAGAGGGCCCCTTGACAGGGCTGCTTTCGATCACATCAGGATAGATGGTCCCTTGAGCCAAGAACCCAACGCCTCCGATCTTCGCGGCCTCCTTCTCAAAAATCCGGATGAAGAGTTCGCCGATAATCTTCCGCTTCTTCTCTGGGGAAGAAACTTTCTTGAGTTTTTCAAGAAACATTCGCGAGGCATCCACACCGATGACTTCAAGAGACAGCTTCTTCTGGAATTTCCTCATCAAGTCTCGGTGCTGTCCGCTTCTCAAAAGCCCGTTGTCCACATAAATGCAGGTGAGTTTGTTCTTGACAGCTCGGTGAACTATCAGGGCGGTGACGAGAGAATCCACGCCTCCACTGAGTCCGCAGATGATCTTTTTCCGACCGACCTGAGTTCGAATTTCGGCGATTTTCTTCTCGATGAAGGATTCCATGCTCCATTCCGGTTCCAACGCAGCCTGGTTGAACAGGAAGTTCGAAAGAATCCTCATCCCTTGCTTGGTGTGAATAACTTCCGGATGGAATTGAACCCCAAAGAGGTTCTTTTCTCGACACTCGATGACAGCGGAAGGACAGTTTACCGTCCTTCCAGAGACGATAAAGCCGGGCGGGAGATCCTCCACCCGGTCCCCGTGACTCATCCAGACCTGCCCCTTATCTTTCAACCTAAAAAGCAGTCCCTTCCTGTCCAACACGCGCAACTGGGCCAGCCCGTACTCTCTCTTTTGGGTCGGCGTCACCCTGCCTCCGAGGAGGTGAGCCATCAGCTGTAGTCCGTAACATATACCCAGCACAGGTGTGCCCCATTCGAAAAGCTCCGAAGAGATGCTCGGCGCCTCTTTCTCGTAGACACTCTGCGGTCCACCTGAGAGGATGATGGCCGCCGGCTTGCTTTTTTTGAGCGTGGAAAGGGAGATATCGAACGGAGAAATCTCCGAGTAAACCCCTAATTCCCTTATCTTCCTGGCGATGAGCTGGGTGTATTGAGACCCAAAATCGAGGACGAGGACTCTCTTCATGGTCCGATTTTAGCAGAGAGATTTTGGATTGTAAACGAAAAAGGGAATTAGCTGTATTTTTAAGAATATGGATCAAAATAGAGGAAAAAAAAGGGGGGAATGGGGACGGGGAAAAATAGGGACGGTCCTATTTTTTCTTGCGGGATGAAAAATGGGAAATAAATAAGACCGTCCCCATTTTTCTCATTTTTCTTACATTGACTTAATCCCGGTAATTTCATATATTCTTCTCTAAAATGGACTGGGAAACACTGGCCAAAGAATTAACTGTTGTCAACGACGCTAAAGTCATTTTACTGGTGTTAGATGGTCTGGGGGATCTTCCTCAAGACGACAAGACTGCTCTAGAGGCAGCCCATACACCACACCTCGATCAGCTTGCAGCCGAGAGCTCGTGTGGGCTGACAGATCCTATCTTTATGGGGATAACCCCAGGGAGCGGTCCGTCCCATCTGGCTCTGTTTGGGTACAACCCGACCAAATATATATTAGGACGGGGTATTCTCGAAGCCTTGGGAACAGGGGTCGAAGTCGGACAGGATGATCTCGTGGCCAGGGGGAATTTTGCCAGCCTCGAAAACGGTCTTATCGTCGACCGGAGAGCTGGCCGTATTCCGACCAGCCAGAATGAGGTTCTCTGCCAGAAATTGAATGCAGCTCTGGAGAAACGGGACAAGGTTTCCATCTCTGCATACCCTGGGAAGGAGCACCGATTCGTGGTCAAATTCAGCGGCCAGGGCCTTTCTGACGCTCTTACCGATGCTGACCCCCAAAAAGAGCGTAAACCCGTTGTCTTTCCCCACCCTCTATCCCCGAAAGCCGAAGCTTCAGCTGCGATGGTCAGAGAATTTATGGAAGAGGCCACCGCCATCCTCAGCGATTCGGCTCCGGCCAACACCGTCCTGTTAAGAGGATTTTCCAAGTCTCCCACCATCCCGACGCTTAACGAACTCTACAAGATAAAACCGGCCGCGGCCGCCCAGTATCCGATGTACAAGGGATTGGCCAGTATCGTCGGCATGACAATCCTCCATCCCGGTGAGACCACCGAAGACCTCTTCGCTACCGTCGAAGCCGAATACGCCAGCTACGATTTCTTCTACGTCCACGTCAAAAAAACCGATGCCGCCGGCGAGGATGGAAATTTCGAGCAAAAAGTCCAGGCCATCGAAGAGGTCGACCCTTACATTCCCCGTCTTATCGACCTTAAACCGGAAGTCCTGGTCGTGACATCTGACCACTCGACCCCGTGTCCTTTGAAATCCCATTCCTGGCATCCCAACCCATTTGTCCTCCACTCTCGAGCCTCCTTACCTGACATGGTGGCTCATTTTTCAGAAAGGGAATGCAGCCGAGGCTATTTCGGGCGGTTTCAGGCTGTCTATGCCATGCCTTTGATGCTCGCCCATGCGGGAAAGCTAAAAAAATTTGGCGCCTGACGGAATCACCTGATTGACGGGGGTGAGCATATCTTATAGAATTTATATAGTATTAATATAGATTGGAATGAACGACTTAAAGGCTACGAACAGAATCCTGATTCCTGTCCTGGTACTCCTCTGTGTATCTCTCTCTGGAGGCCGGAATGACCAGAGAATCGAAATCTACAACCTCCGTTCTTACACCCATCCCTCCCACACCAGGGTGGTTGTCGACGTCGGAAAGCTCAGAGAATACAGTTTCAACGAGCTTTCCCGGCCGGATCGAATCTACGTCGATATCTATCAAGCCAAGCTGAATCCTATCCTTCACGGGAAAACCTTTCTTGTTCAGAACCTGTATCTCAACCAGATTCGGATTGCTCAAAAAACCTCGACCACAGTCAGAGTCGTAGCCGACCTGGATTTTGCCAAGGTGAAGCGCTACCATGTCTTCCATCTTTTCGACCCTTTCCGGATCGTCATCGATATCTACCCGAAGTCCCCGGATTCAGAGCTGCCCACAGAAAAGCCAGCTCAACCGCCCCAGCCTTCGAAAGCAGGATACAGCATGGTCCGCCAGTTGGGTTTGGGTATCAAGACGATCGTCATCGATCCCGGCCATGGCGGCGACGATCCCGGTTGTATCGGGAAGAAGGGGCTGATGGAAAAACATGTCACACTCGACGTCGCCCGCCGTCTAAAGACTCTCCTGAGTCAAAAAAACGAGATCGATGTCATCCTCACCAGAGAGTCCGACATCTTCATCCCGTTGGAGAACCGCACGGTCATCGCCAACCAGAAACAAGCCGATCTCTACGTCTCCATCCACGCCAACGCCAGCCGCAACAAGAAGCGTTCGGGCGTGATGTCGTTTTATCTCAACTTCAGCAATGATCCTACGGTGACAGAAATCGCGGCCCGAGAAAACGCCACCTCCTCGAAGAACATCAGCGACATGACCGAAATCATCAAAAAGATCATCCAGAACAGTAAAATCGATGAGTCCCAAGACCTGGCCGTAAAAATCCAGGATCACCTGGTGAAAAACCTCTCTCAGAAATACAAGAATGTCCATAACCTGGGCGTAAAAGGAGCTCCCTTCTGGGTCCTTATCGGAGTCGAGGAGGTGCCTTCTGTCTTAGTCGAGGTCTCCTATCTCAGTAACCTCCAAGAAGAATCCAGGTTAAAAAAGCCCGAATACCGTCAGCAGATCGCTCAAGGACTGTATGAGGGCATTATTG
>CAYGBF010000273.1:0-4512 GCA_964348035.1 uncultured Eubacteriales bacterium
AAACAGACGATGATGTGGATCGTGGTGATCAGTGCACTCACTTTTTTTCTCTGTAACCTCTTATGGATTCCTTGGCGATCTGGATAAAGGATTCGGCCTCCAACGAGGCCCCCCCGACCAGAGCGCCGTTAATATTTTTCTCTCTCAAGAGTGAAAATGTGTTGGCCGGTTTCACCGAACCGCCATACAGGATTATAGCATAGGCGGCCGTTTCATTTCCATATCTTTCTGAGAGCTTATCCCTGATGAAGCGGTGCACTTCTTCAGCCTGTTCAGGGGTGGCCGTCAGTCCAGTGCCGATGGCCCAGATCGGCTCGTAGGCGATAATGATTCGAGAAAACTCTTCTGCGCTGAGGTCCTTCAATCCCTCAGTGATCTGGGCTTCAACTTTTTTTATGGTTTCGCCTTTTTCTCGTTCTTCGAGGGATTCTCCGATACACATGATCGGGGTGAGGTCATGGGATAAAGCAGCCTTGATTTTTTTGTTGACCGTCTCATCTGTTTCTCCGAAGTACTGACGTCTTTCCGAATGACCGATCACCACGTACTGACATCCGGCGTCCTTCAGCATTCCCGGCGAGAGTTCTCCGGTGAAGGCGCCCTTCTCTTCCCAATACATATTCTGAGCGCCCAGCCCGACTCGGCTTCCTTCGATGGTCTTGTTGATTTCACTTAAGGCTGTAAAAGGGGGAATCACAACCAGAACCGCCTCCTCCTGGACAGCACCTTCTTCCCGAAGCCCATTCACCAGGTCTAGAGCTTCTGGAATGGTCTTGTGCATCTTCCAGTTACCGGCGATAAAAGGTTTTTCGTTCGTTAGGTTCATTTTATTTCTCCGTTAATGCCTCGATCCCGGGCAGGGTTTCATGGGCGATAAACTCCAATGATGCTCCGCCGCCGGTGGAGATGTGAGAGATCTTCTCGCTTACGCCTGCTTTGTAGACAGCCGCGACAGAATCGCCGCCCCCCACTATCGAAAGAGCTTCTGCGTTGGCCACGGCTTCGGCGATTTTCATCGTTCCCTCTGAGAATTTGTCGATTTCGAACACGCCCATCGGTCCGTTCCAGAAAATCGTTCTGGCTTCGGTGATGATGCCTGTGTAACGCTCTATGGTTTTAGGCCCTATATCCAGAGCCATGAGATCTGATGGGATCGGGAAGCCGGCTAAAGTTTGGGCCTCGGCCTCTTCACTCGCTTCAGCGGCGACTGTATAATCCGATGGAAGATAGATATTCACCTGTTTTTCTTTGGCCTTATGATAGGCTTGGAGGGCCAGGTCTTTTTTCTCTTCTTCGACCAAGGACCGGCCGACGTCATACCCCTGAGCCAGGAAGAATGTGTAAGCCATGGCTCCGCCTATCAGAATATTTTCGGCTCGGTTGAGAAGGCTTTCGATGACCGGGATCTTATCCGATACCTTAGCCCCACCAAGGATGGCCACATAAGGTTTCTGAGGGGAGTGAATCGCCTTTTTGAGGTATTCGACTTCTTTCTCGACGAGAAAACCGGCGGCTGACTGCTTCACAAGAGGCGGGATGCCGACAACAGATGCATGGGCCCGATGACAGGTGCCGAAGGCGTCGTTGACATAGCCATCGATCCCAGCGGCCAGTTTCTGGGAAAACTCGGGATCATTCCCCTTTTCTCCAGGATGAAACCTGATGTTCTCGAGGAGGAGTACTTTATCCTGGCTGAGGTCTGCCTTCATCTGGTCGACTTCGTCCCCGACGACGTCAGGAGCGAGCATGACTTCCCTTGAAATGAGCTCGGATAGCTTCTTGGCGACTGGCTTGAGGCTTAATTCGGGTTTGTGTTGTCCCTTGGGACGGCCGAGATGGGAGGCGATGATGAGTTTGGCCTTGTGTTCGAGAAGGTAGTTGATCGTAGGCAGGGCGGCTTTTATCCGTGTGTCATCCCAGATCTCCCCGGCCTCATCAAGGGGGACGTTGAAGTCCACCCGGAGGAAGACCGTTTTTCCCTCAAGATCGAGATCTTTTAGAGACCGCATGGTCCTGTTCAGCGGGTGATGTACTTGATCAGGTCTCTCATCCGGCAAGAAAATCCCCATTCGTTGTCATACCAGGCCAGGATTTTTACCAGGTTATTATCTATTATTCGGGTGAACAGGCCATCTACGATAGAGGAATGAGGATTGGCCATGTAATCAACGGAGACCAGCGGTTCTTCCGTGAACTGGAGGATTCCTTTGAGTTTTCCCTCGGCTGCTTCTTTAAGAGTGCCGTTGACATCATCGGCCGTGACATCTTTCTTCAGGAGAGCCACTAAATCGACCACAGAAACATTCGCCGTGGGCACCCTGATGGCGATGCCGTCGATCTTGCCTTGGAGTTCCGGGATGACGAGCCCGACAGCCTTGGCGGCACCGGTTGTGGTCGGGATTTGGGAGAGGGCAGCGGAGCGGGCCCGCCGCAAATCCTTATGAGGAGCATCGAGTAACCTCTGATCGCTCGTGTAGGCATGAATCGTCGTCATGAACCCTTTTTCGATTCCGAATTCCTGGTTGAGGACCTTGACCGGTGGGGCAAGACAGTTCGTTGTACAAGAAGCCATGGATATAACGTTGTGTTTTTCTGGATCATAGACCTCTTCGTTGACGCCGAGAACAATGGCGACATCCGGGTCTGTCGCTGGGGCGGATATGATGACTTTTTCAGCCCCTCCTTGCTCGATGTGCTTGAGCGCATCGGGTCTTTTCCGGAACAGGCCGGTGGATTCGATGACAATACTGATACCCAAATCTTTCCAGGGCAGGCTGCCGACGTCTTTTTCGCACAGGACCTTTATTTTTTTATCATTGACAATGATTCCATCATCTGTGGCTTTGACGTCTGCATCGAAGATTCCGAGCACAGAATCGTACTTGAGAAGATGGGCGAGTGTTTTGGCATCCGTGATATCATTGGCGGCCACGATGTCGATATCAGGATCATCATAAGAGGCTCGGAAAAAATTCCTGCCGATCCGACCGAAACCGTTGATTCCGACTTTAATACTCATGATGTACCTCCTTTTTTTACTTTTTCTGTATTAACATAATTGCCTTTTTAAATCAATGAAATAAAGGAGGAGGGAAGGCATCAAAGAGGAAGCTGCCTGGAATCAAAACAGTTGGAAGACATACATCGTCGAGGCGCTGATCAAGCCCACGCTAAAGTTGTCATCAACACCCAACGGAAGACATTCGACAATCGCGGCCACGACAGCCCCTGTGAGGAAAACAGGGGTAGGGATAAACACATGGTGAAGGAAGACATAACCGGAGATAAGGCAGGCACAGAGATGGGCCAAACATCCCTGCAGAGATTTGTCAAAAATCTTGGTTCGACCGAAATGAAGGCCGAAGAATTTACTGAACATGTCACCGAATATGATGAAACTTACAGCCAGGATGGCGATCGACTTTTCGAACAGGAGCACGGTGAGAAAACTCGCCACGAGGAAGAGGGTGATCGATGAAAATTTTTGGTATTCCTTTGACTTGTACAGCTTCTTGATTTTCTCGAAGAAGAAGACGTTGATTTTCTTGGAGAGAAGGCGCAGTAGATCGAGTGAGAGAAAAAGGAGCACGATCACTCCGATGAGAACGAGAGTGTCGTGTTTATCCCTGTGCATGTAGTTGATGATCAGCAGGACCGCCGCCGGCCTCAGGAAAAACCGCCAGTTTATCTCTCTTTTCATCTCCTCAGTCGAGGTGGGCAAGAGCTGTTCCTGCCGGATATTCAGGAGGTTGATGAATAGGATATAAGCGATAACCGTCAGAATCAGAATCTGGTAGATTTGATGGGGTGAGAAAACCAGAACAAAAATCCCCAGAGTCGGTAGGATCACGAGGCCGATTAGCTCGCCCCTCCTGGCAATAAAGATGAAACACCCGACGCAGAAGGCGAGCAGTAGCAGGGAATCCCAGGGAAGCCAGGCGTTTTTGTAGAAGAGGATGAGGTAGTAAATCATGATCGAAGTGGCGATGGCCACACCCTGCCCTCCCCTGAAATTCAGGTAGAACGGGAAGCAGTGGCCGATGATGGCGGCAAACCCGATCAAGTGCATGAAAAGAGGAGAAGCTCCCAAGAGGTGGGCGAGATACATGGCCAGAAGACCTTTCGAGAGGTAGAAAAGTCCGGTGATGACTCCCGACCACAGGCCCAGAACTTTAAAGGCGTTCACGGTCCCGGCGTTCTGGGTGCCGTGCTCACGGATATCGATCTTCTTGAGTAATTTACCGAGGATGTAAGAAGGAGATACAGATCCGATGAGATAGCCCATCAGGATGATGGAAAAATTCACCAGAAGGTTCATGGCAGCCCCGAAGCATGAAAATCTTATAGACAAGAGCTGGAGATGTCAACATTGTCATCCCTGCGAAGCTTGTACCTGCGCAGGCAGGTAGCAGGGATCCAGCCTGTCCCCGCACCTGTCTACACAGGTATAAACTCCCGTGGGGAACTAAGGATAAGAAAGATTCTCATTCAGATAGGACTAGATTCCTCCTT
>CAYGBF010000274.1:0-1576 GCA_964348035.1 uncultured Eubacteriales bacterium
TAATTCGAGGGCTTTCTTTAAATGCTCCTCAGCCAACTCCCATTTCCACTCAAACCACGTGTATATAAGACCAAGATAGCAGTGGGCCTCGACATTTTCAGGATCGATGGCGATTGCCCTTTTGGCCATGTTTTTGGCTTTGGGAACGGCGACATCACTCGGCAGGACATTCAGCCCTGCTCCACCAAGAATAAAATATGAAATGGCCAATCCCGCGTAAGCAGGAGCATAATCAGGATCGAGAGCGAGGGCCTGTTCAAAATAGTCTTGACTCTTCAATAGATCTTGTTTGGTGAACTTATTCCAGTGGTATTGGCCCAACAGATAGAGGTTGTAGACATCGGCATCATCAGTGCTGTGCTTTAAAACCTCTTCTTTTTCCCCGACCGAGAGTTTTATTCTTAGGTTATCGACGATCGCCAAAGATATCTCATCCTGGATGTCAAACACATCCTCTGCGGGACGATCGAAGCGCTTGGACCAGAGGTGGGAACCATCGGAAACGTTGATGAGCTGGGCGGTGATGCGAAGCCAATCGCCCGATTTTCTCACGCTTCCCTCAAGAAGAGCTTCCACATCGAGTTTTCTGCCGATCTCTCTGATGTCCTCGTGTTTTCCTTTGAAGGCAAAGGCGGATGTCCGGGCGATGACATGAACGTTTTCCAGCCGAGTCAATGCGTTAATAATTTCTTCAGTCATGCCATCACAAAAAAACTCTTGTTCGGGATCTGCGCTCATGTTTTCGAAGGGAAGCACAGCGATGGACTTTTTCTCTTTTTCGGATGGAATGGGTTTAAGAGAAACGCGCTTTAAATTCCGAAGCAGCTCGCCCATACTTTTGTATCGCTGCGCTGGTTTCTTGGCGAGGGCTTTAAGGATAATCTTTTCTAAAACATCAGGGATATCTTTCTGGAGAATGGATAATGGTTTTGGCTCCTCGTTTAATATCGCATAGATGGCCGCCTGGTCGTGGGGACTCTTGAACGGACGGACACCGGAGAGCATCTCGTAAAGCACGGCTCCTACAGCCCAAATATCGGTCCTGTGGTCGACCTTTTCACCCCGGGCCTGTTCGGGAGACATGTAGGCCACTGTACCCATGATCGTTGCCGTCTTGGTAAGATCGACTCCCCACTCCAGCTTGGCCAGGCCGAAATCCATGATTTTTGCCTGGTCTTTTTTTGTCAACATGATGTTGGCGGGTTTGATATCGCGGTGGATGATACCATTCTCGTGGGCTTCCAGTAAACCCTCGGCGATCTGTCTGACCACCTCCAAAGCCTTATCGGTCCTCAAAGGACCAGAAGCCAATGTTTCCTTTAGACTGCGGCCCTCGATAAATTCCATGGCTATGAAGTTGTGTCCGTCCCCTGCCTCCTCAGGGGCGGGCTTTGCCTCATCAATTTCATAGACAGTGCAGATGTTAGGATGATTCAATGCGGCTGCAGCCTGGGCTTCCTGGATGAACCGCTCCTTGGCCTCCTTGTCCCGCATCAATTCCGGCGGCAGGAATTTGAGGGCAATCGTCCGCTTGAGCTTCGTATCCTCCGCTTTATACACCACACCCATCCCCCCT
>CAYGBF010000275.1:0-1944 GCA_964348035.1 uncultured Eubacteriales bacterium
GATAATCATCATCTGCCGCTGCTTGGATCGTGAAATGGTGGGGAAGGGCAGTTTGGACGAGGATCTCTCCCTTCTCTTCCCGGGCAAAGCTCATCATGTGTCTAAGATCATGGTAGGTCCTCTGGCTGGTTTTATAATCGGAGAGGGAAAGGGTGATCTCCGGATAGAGGATGGCGACTAAGGACGCTGCCGATAAATTGACCTGATGAGCGAGCAGTTGGGTTCCGATCAGGATGTCGATCTTGCCTCTGGAATAATCTCTCAGTATCCTTCTCCGATCTGTCTTTTTTCTAGCAACGTCCGTGTCAAAGCTCACGATCCGGCCCTGTGGGAAATTTTTTTTTAGCTCCTCCTCGATGACTTCGATCCCAGGGCCTCTTTTGAGAATGATCTTCGATTCACACCGAGGACACTCGACCATTTTCGGCAGGGAATAGTCACAGTAATGACAGGCAAGTCTTTCCTTTCTCTTGTGGTAGGTTAAGGAGATGGCACACCGCGGACAGCGTGGTATGTATTGGCAGTGAGGACAGTAGAGAAAGGAAGCGTACCCCCGCCGATTGATAAACACCAGGATAGGTTCCCTGCCTACTAACGTCTCAGCGATTCTTTCTCTTATCATCGGGTGGAGGTTTCCTGATGATTTCTGTTCCGCCAACACAGACACTTTTATCTTCTTGGTCCTGCCGCTGACCGCATGGAGGTACCGACCTTTTTTTGCTCTGTAATATGCCTCGACTGATGGATTGGCTGAGCCGTAGATGAGGACACAGTCATCATCGCGAGCCCTTAACCATGCCCCTTTTCTCGCATCGTAGGAAGGGGCTTCCGGTTGATAATAGGATTCATCCTGCTCTTCATCAACGACGATCAGGCCAAGATTTTCTACCGGGGAGAGAAGGGCTGAACGCGGCCCGACGACCACACTTACCTCTCCCTGTTTTATCCTCAACCACTCCGAGGTTCTCTTTCTTTCTGTTAACTGGCTATGAAGACAAGCTACTTTTCTTCCCAGTTTTGTCTCGAATCTTTCGATGAGATTTTCTGTCAGGGCGATTTCAGGGACAAGGAAGAGGATGCGCCTTTTCCTCTCGAGGAACATCCTGATAAAATGAAAATACACATCTCGTCTTTGTTCTGACGAAGCTTGGAGACAAAAGGGCGAAAAATGATCTTCCCTCATTTTTTGGGTCATGATGTCAACTGCCTGCCGGATAGCTCGATCCAACGAAAAATCGATTTCAAGCTGTTTGGGCTCTGCCTTCGGCTTGGTGACTCTTCTAGTCTTTTTCCGCTTGACGGTTCTCTGGATTTCGACTAGGCCTTTCCTCTCCAATCTCTTGATCAAAGAAGAGAGATTTTTCATCTTTAATTTTCTTTTCAGGAACAGGACACTGTATTCTCTTTTCAGGAGTGTCGACAGGACCGTCGTCTCATTCTCGGCGAGTGTTTTTTCCTCGAGAGCTTTTTTCCCTTCATCCCTGAGTGAAACCCGAGTCTCTGTCTTGAGAAGATAGGAAGGCGGGAGGGAAGCTTGAAGGACTTCCCCCCATGAAGAATGATATGAGTCGCTTAATTTCCGTGTGAAGGCAAGAAAAGATGGCGTAAAGACCGGATTCTCATCCAGGATATCAAGAATATCTCTGTACTCGAGACCTTTTTTCGGTTTTCTCCGTCTGATCTTGACGATAAATCCCGTGAGCGTTCTTTGCTTGAAGGGAACGAAGGCTCGGGATCCGATATCGGCTTTGTCTTGTAAGGAGGTCGGAATCCTGTAGGTGAATGTCTGAGGAACGGGAAGGGAGAGGACGACATCGGCATACAGCGTCATTTCTTGCCCAAAAAGGCTATCACTTTTTTCATATCCTCCCAAACCATCTTCTTTAAAGCCCTGTTCTTTTCGTTCCGGATGAGGTAAGAAGGATGAAAGGTGGGCATGATCCG
>CAYGBF010000276.1:0-6859 GCA_964348035.1 uncultured Eubacteriales bacterium
CGGAGTTCACCGATCAGATTATCGACATCTTTATAGTTAAAGGCGGCATCGACACCAGCCTCGTCCACAAGCCAGGCGACTTTCTCGTCCGAGCCCGCGCTTCCCACCACCCGGCAGCCTTTGATCTTGGCAATCTGGCAGGCCGCAGAACCCACCGCTCCGGCTGCTGCCGAGACAAAGACCGTTTCGCCTTCCTTGGGCATACCTATATCGAGAAGACCGACATAGGCGGTCAATCCCGGCATCCCCATGATGCCCAGATAAGCCTGGATCGGCGCCTTTTCAGGATCCACCTTGACGAGATATTTACCGTCAGAAATGAAGGATTCTCTCCAACCCTGCATGCTGACGACATGGTCTCCCACCTGGAATTGGCTTGACTTTGATTCTATGACCTGACCGACAGCTCCCCCTTCAAGAGGCTTTCCGATCTGGAAAGGAGGAAGATAGCTCTCTGTATCATGCATCCTTCCCCGCATGTACGGATCCACAGACATATAAGCGTTGCGGACCAGGATTTGCCCTGTCTGTATTTCGGGGAGCGTCACCTGGGCCAGCTCGAAGTCCTCTTCACTCGGCATCCCCAACGGACGATTCTTAAGACGAATCTCCCGGCTTGAAGTCTCAGCCATCAGCGCCTCCTTTCATCATAATTAAAACGGGGCCGCGTCTCAACATTTGACACTCCATATATTACTCGATTATGGGATCACAGTTGAGCTCTAGCAAAAAACCTTCAGCAGAAAAAGATAAAGTCGAGGAGACATGTTTCTCAACGACATGAATGTCAAATGTTGAGACGCGACCCCTTACTTCATTTCTTCTTCCACCTGGGGATTCGGCCCGGAGTCCAGGGAGCGCCCGCTTCTTCCAGGGCCTTTTCGATGTTCTTCAAATCGATCTCGATCAATTTTTGCAGCCTTTCGAGCTGGGGCTCGAATTCTTCGCCGGCGATCCTGTACTGATCCCTCATCGTTTGGGTTGGGGCCGAGGTGGAGCGCCAATGACCGCTGACCACTCGGCGGATTCGGCTGGAGACCGAGGGCGGTTGATTTCCGTATCTTCGGCTGATGGTCCTATCTCCCAGGAGGACTCTGCGAATTTCTCGAGTTTGCTTCTCCATAACTCTCGCCTGCTTCATCAACTCACCGGAAGCGTTAGGCGTTCGATGGAGAGCCTGTTTTATTAAGGTGATTTTATCAGCCAGATCATTGGCCGCCTCCACGGCTCCCTGAACAGCATGACTGAGTTCAGCCACGTCCTTCAGGAACTCAACCAAGGCCTGCTGGTCTTGGGCCGGAAGAGTGGTGTTTTCCAGGACTTTGGCTGTAAATTTTTGGGGTCCGGTCAACTCCGCGTAAACGCCGTCGGCAACCTTCCCCATGACAACGCTGTAATTTCCGGGAAGAACCGGTATCCCTCTACCCGAGCTGACGAAGGGGTCCCTAACGGAACTTGCCGGAGACGTATCCTGGTAACGAAAGTCCCAAGTGATCCTGCTCAGTCCAGATTTGGCCGGGGCCTTCAAGCGTCTGATGACATGTCCCCGGTCATCAGAGACCGTGAACAACAGGTAGGGTTTTTCTTCTTCGTCCTCTACTCGCAGTTCCTCCCAGGTCGGATACCGGAGAGGCTCGCCTTTCTTGGCGGCGGCTTTTTCAGCCTCCTGCCGCTTCGCCTTTCTTGTTTTGATGGTTTCTTTCAGATAATACGTAAAGGTCGCTCCCACAGGAGGATTTTGCGCCACATAGTATGACTGTCCCTGGTTGGATTTTCCCCGTTTCTGGATAAACATCCAAGCATCCTTGACCGGAAACAAGACTGCTTCTTGTTTGAGTGTGTCTCGAGTGATCTCTCTCAGAGAGGCATAGTTGTCAAGGATATAAAAACTCCTCCCGAACGTGGCCAGGACGAGATCGTTCTCTCGCTCCTGGATCGTTAAATCCCTGACCATGATCGTCGGTAAGCCGCCTTTGAGCTGAACCCACTTCTTACCCCCATCGATGGTGAAAAACACCCCGAACTCGGTCCCGATAAAAAGGAGGTTGGGGTTGACATGATCTTCGGCGATCGTGTACACCGATCCTCTCTCCGGGAGATTGGCGGTGATAGATGTCCACGATTTTCCGCGATCTGTGCTCTTGATGAGGTAAGGCGCCAGGTTATTGTTCTTCCGGGCATCGAAGGAAGCGAAGACTGTGTCGGCGGCATGTCGGGAGGCAAACAGATGGCTGACATAGGTCATCTCGGGAACTCCTTTGAATTTATCGATCTTCTTCCAGTCCTGACCGCCGTTCTCAGTAATCTGAACCAATCCATCATCTGTTCCCACGTAGATGAGTCCTTCAACTATCGGCGACTCAGAGAGCTGCACGATGTTTCCAAACAGGGAGGTTGATCTATTCTTCGAGACCGCATCCACGCTCCAGATTTTCCCCATGACCGGGAGCGAATTGCGGTCGAGCTGCCGGGTGAGGTCAGGGCTTATGACTCTCCAGGTGTTGCCGCGGTCGTCGCTGCGGAACAGCTTGTTGGCCGCAAAATACAGACGTGTCGGCGAATGGGGGCTGATGATGAGCGGCGCATCCCAGTTCCAGCGGTACGCCTCACCAGAGGGAGGCTGGGGTTTGATGTCGATGCTCTCGCCGCTTTTCTTGTCGTACCGGACCAGGCCGCCGTACTGCGACTCAGAGTAGACGATATCCGGGTTTTCGGGATCGACTCTGGATTGGAAGCCATCCCCACCCCGAGTGACATACCAGTCATCGTTTACGATGCCTTGGGAGCTCGTAGTTCTCGAAGGCCCTCCCATGCTGTTGTTGTCCTGTGTTCCTCCGTAGACATAGTAGAAAGGCTCGGTGTCGTCCACGGCGACACGGTAGAACTGGGTCACAGGAAGGTTGGCCTTGAACTGCCAGCTACTTCCTTCGTCGTACGTTTCATAGACTCCGCCATCACAGCCGATGAGAAAATGCTCGGTGTCATCGGGGTCGATCCACAGGGCATGATCGTCGACATGCTTACCTCTGTTACTCAGTGTGCGCCACGTTTTCCCTCCGTCTTCTGTGACCCGGCTTCGAACATCCATCGAATAGACCTTATCCACGTCCTTGGGATCGGCAAAAATGCGGTTGTAGTACTGTGGACTGCGGCTGACATAGTCGCTCATCTTCTTCCAGGTTATTCCACAATTAGTCGTCCGGAAAAATCCGCCGCTGTCGCCGGCCGCTTCGATGATGGCATAGACGACATCGGGATCGGCCGGGGAGATGGTCAATCCCATCCGCCCCACGTCTCCTTTAGGCAGACCAGAAGTCAGTTTGGTCCACGTTTCCCCTGCATCTATGGATTTGTAAATGGCGCCCTCGGGTCCACCGTTAATTAGGGTAAAGACACGGCGGCGGCGCTGGTAGGAAGCAGCGTACAGGATATCGGGATTCATCGGATCCATGACGATGTCTGTGACCCCTGTGTTCTCGCTTATCTCGAGTATTTTCTTCCAGGTCTTCCCGCTGTCTGTTGACTTGTACAGGCCCCGATCTCCACCAGGCCCCCAGAGGGGGCCTTGAGCAGCCACGTAGACATCGGAATTGCGGGGATCGATGATGATCCGCCCGATATGTTCGGACTTCTGAAGCCCCGTATTCTTCCAGGTTTTCCCCCCGTCCACAGAACGGTAGACACCGTCTCCGTAGCCGATCGCGCGCTGACTGTTGTACTCCCCAGTCCCCACCCAAACCACATTTGTGTTGTTGGGATCGATGACAACACTGGCGATAGAGTAGGAACCCTGTTTGTCAAAGATAGGCGTGAACGAAATCCCGGCGTTGTTCGTCTTCCAGACTCCTCCAGCAGCCACACCGACAAAATATTCTTTCTTATTGTTAGGGTTGACGGCAAAATCAGCGATCCGGCCCGAGGCCCAAGCCGGTCCGATACTCCTGAACTTCAAACCAGAGAAGACTCTTGAGGAAAGAAGTTCTTTTTTCCCGTCTTCATCGGACTTCTCCTGGGCTGCGGAGACAAGAGTCGCCGCCAGGAAAATAATGAGGATAATAAAGACTAAACGTTTCATTTTTCCCTCCTTGGATAAATTCACCAATATATAGAACTCGTCCTTCCTACCGCTTTTATCATCGGGAAAAACGAATGTCAAATAGGGAGGGATTCAGGAAGGGATATTGAGGTATTATGAGGATAAATCCAGGAAAATCAATCAAAGGGACAGGAGATTTAATTCTTTATTTGTCTGGAGGAGTGACCGGAGAGGTCAGCAGAACCGCTTCGAGCAGGGATTCGACCACATCTGTGGGGCGGCTTTCATCCGCATGGCCCTGAGCCTCTCGCAGTTTGGCCGCATAATGCGAGGCGATCGAAGATACCTCTGAAGGTTCATCCGGTTTGCCGAATCCGGCAAAACTCGGCTTCAACACTCGATAGGCAGCCAAGACATGTTTTGTCACTTCCTGGTTGGAAAAACCTCCGCTCATCAGAGCCTCGTTGGCTTTTTTAATGTGATTCTCCAATTCTGCCGGCAACTCTGTTTGAGGTAGAGTCATCAAAAGCGCCTCGAAAACCGATTGGATGCTTTCGGCAGCATCCCCTTCTTCAGCCTGCGCCTTGGCAGAGGAAATCCACATTTTGACTTTTCCAGCTTCCGAGAAGGGCTCCTTCTTGCAGGAAAACAGGAAAAGAAAAACCAGAGTACAGATGAAAAGAATTAAGGCGATTTTCTTATAACCTGGTATGATAGCCTCCTTACTTAACTTATTATTACTCCTTATTCGTTGATTCTATTCACTCTCACTCGAAGCTTTTCATGGCTTTGAGCAGGGCCCGTTCGATGGGTTTCTCCCCCATCCAGTGACCGGCCGCATCGGCGATGACCAATTTCGATTTGGAAAGCAATTCATGAAGCCTGTAGGCACTCTTCGGTGGACATATCATATCATACCGACCGTTAACTATGAAAGCAGGAACGTGAGCGATTTTTCCGGCATTCTTCAGGAGCTGTCCTTCCTCGAGAAAACAATTATTGGCCATGTAATAGTTTTCCATGAGGGCAAAAACATATGGATTATAATTCTTTATCCAGCCCTCGATCATCCTGTCAGCAACAACCAGGCCGCTGATTTTCCCCTCGTAGCGAGCCCAGGCTTCGCTGTATTTCTTCTGTTCTTCTTTGTTTCCTTCTTTGATAAGCCGGAAAAGGTATTCGTGGCGGGGCCTCTTTTTTGGGTCTGGCAAGGTGTCTAGCAGAGCCTCGTAGACTTCAGGAAAAAAGAAGCTCACTCCACCGTGGTAGAAATGGTCGATTTCCACTGTCGTGGCTGTGAAGACTCCTCTCAGGACGAGGCCGCTGACGTTCCCAGGGTAGGTTTCAGCATAGGCCAATGCCAGTGTGGATCCCCAAGATCCTCCGAAAAGAATGATTTTCTCGAGTTTCAAATGCTTCCTCAGCCGCTCGATATCCTCGACAAGGTGCTGGGTCGTGTTCTCCTTGATTTCCCCCAAGGGCTTAGATTTCCCCGAACCGCGCTGGTCAAACAGGATCATCAAAAACTTTGCCGGATCGCAAAACCTCCGCATGTAAGGAGAGGAACTTCCTCCAGGCCCACCGTGGAGAAAAAAGACAGGTTTCCCATCAGGACTGCCGCAGAGTTCGTAGTAAATCTCATGTATCTTCGAAACCTTCAAATACCCGGTCTCATACGGCTCGATTTCCGGCCAGAGCCTTTGTATTTTTCTCGGTTCTTCATCGCCAGATAAACAAAAAGAGAGGAACACTACCAAGCAGATGGAAGCGCAAACACAGAGAATTATTCCAGAATTTTTCTTCATGATATTCCACCTCCAATCGTTTTTGCTCTTTTGATAATTCCTTTGGCCAAGTCACGGAACACAAAGGCGTGAAAAGGTGTAGTCAAGTACCAGTACAACCTCCCCCACAATCCTTGGGGAAGAAAATGAGCGGTCTGGGCTAGAGAGGTACCTTCGATAGAAAATTCCAGCCAGGCTTTCCCTGGAACCTTCATCTGGGTGGCAAGAAGGATCCTTTTCTCCGCCTTGATGTTCACAACTTTCCAGAAGTCCAGGCTGTCGCCGATCCGCAATTTTTCCGGATCTCGCCGTCCGCGGTTCAACCCCGGACCACCCAACAGCTTATCGATAAAGCCCCGGATTCTCCACAAAAAATCTGAATGGAACCATCCGTTCTCTCCCCCGATGGACTGCGCTGATGCAAACACCCTCTCAGGCTTGATATCCCCGAAATCATAAACTTTGCGGTTTCTCAACACGGCTGTCTCGATCCGGTCCTGTCCTAGAACATCACAGTCCTTGTCAGCGCTGCTGTCACACCAGCGGCTGAGCACCTGATTGTCCTCGATCTCCGATAAAGCCTCTTTTATGGCTTTTTCATATGATGAAGGTTTCACTTCCGGAAAATAATCTTGAGCATTCTCGTTTAAAATGACCGTCTCCGATTTCAGGCCGTCGATAAGAGCCCTCGCTACACGGTATGGGACAGGAGTCATCAACAGAAGCCAATAAGAGGAAAGCCTCGGAGTTAGGAACGGAACAGGGATCAACCGCCTCTTCAGGCTCATCACTCGAGAGGCTCCGAGCAGCATCCCTCGAAAATCTAGTTCTTCTGCACCGATATCGACGACAAGGCTTTCCCTGGTCTCAACATCTTTAGCTAAAGAGAGGTATTCGAGTACATCGTGAACACTGATAGGCTGGGTTTTGGTGTGGAGCCATTTTGGGGTGATCATCACCGGGAGCTTCTGGACGAGATGGCGGATGATCTCGAAGCTGGCGCTCCCGGAGCCGATAATCACACCGGCTCTGAACCAGA
>CAYGBF010000277.1:0-8472 GCA_964348035.1 uncultured Eubacteriales bacterium
CATTACCCCACCAACAAGCTAATAGGGCGCGGGCTCATCCTCAAGCGCCCGAAGGCTTTGACTCTGACAACTTATGAAGCAGAGTGTTATGCGGTATTAGCCCCGCTTTCGCGGGGTTATTCCTCACTCGAGGGGAGATTACCCACGTGTTACTCACCCGTTCGCCACTCTCCTTGAATAGCAAGCTACTCAAGGATCGTTCGACTTGCATGTGTTAGGCACGCCGCCAACGTTCACTCTGAGCCAGGATGAAACTCTCCAGTTAGAATTATAAGAGTTCAGAAGAACTCTTATAAACACCACAATTTGGCAAATTGGAGATTAACATAGGTCGCTCCGCTTTTAATTTCAAAGAACTAGTTCCCTCTATCCCGAGAGGGAATCCTCCATTATTATAAAGATAAAAAATAAATTTTCAAGGACTTTTTTTGGTAAGGAAAGTCCTAATATATAATAGGCGTGATGACAAAAAATGTCAAGATTTTTTTGGGGTCTTTTTTTGGGGTCAGACTTTGAAAACTTGAATTATTTTTATTAAAGGGCTAATTATGAAACTTATGAAGGTTTAATCCCGATTATTCGCCGAAAATTCTTCGGATTTTTTGGGTGACTTCGTCGAACTTGAAGGAACTGGGGATGAAGCCCTCAGCTCCCAGCTGCTCGGCTAAATCCTTCAGCTCATCAGAGGACAACTGGGTGGCCGTGAGGATGACAGGGATACACTTTGTGTCTTTATCCCTTTTCAAGATTTTAAAGACAAAGAATCCCCAATCTTCGAGCATGTCAATGTCTAAAATGATCAGATCTGGCTTTATCCTTTTGACCTCATCCACCCTGACCATCCCATCAGGAGCCGCGACCACCTCATACCCCTGTCCTTTAATCCTCCTCGACATCATCTTCACCAGGGCTGCGTTATCATCAATGATCATGATTTTCTTGGCAGCTGTCTTTTTTTCGCCGATGAATCTCTCTATGTATTTAAACAGATTATCCAAATCATAAGGTTTTCTGATAAAAACACAGATGCCGTCTTCATAACATTCCTTCATGATATCGGCCGAATTCAAGGCCGTCACAGCGAACACCGGGATATCAGACGTCTCTGGATCTTCTTTGATCATCTTTGTGGCCTCAAGTCCGTGCATCCCAGGCAAAATCATGTCCATCAAGATCAAATCCGGTTTCTCCTCCTTGGCCAGTTCTACCCCATCTTCTCCGGTAGTCGCCTTCACGACCTGATAGCCCTTAGCCTCCAGCCTGTTCGATATCATGGCCAGGCAAACAGGATCATCTTCGACGACTAAGATTTTTTCCATTTTGCACCCTTTTTAGAGGTTCACGACTCCGCACTCCTCCCGTCTGAGAGAACTTACAATAAAATTTTGGACCGCAATAAGAAATGGGTCAATAGCCCTTTAAGATGAATCAAGGGGTGATTTGAGAAGAAAAAAGAGAGGATATGATATTTTTTTGAATGGGATTATTTTCTGGTTTTATTGGGCGATAGGGCTTCTTCTTGTCCTACCTTCCTATCCTCAACATAGTCAATCCTCGTCAACAAAAGTAGACGGCACACCTTAGATTATTAAACTCATTTCATACGATTGTTGACGCTTCTTTCCTCAAATCCACCACTCCTCTCTCATGATCTGGCGCAATGCTGGATGGCACATGTCATGCAAGAGAAATCTTCCGATGATCCGAGATACTGGGTTGGAAAAGAGAAGTAATTTTTCGATCGAGAGTGCCCAAAGACTATATCTCGGATTCACTCTGATTGAAGTCCTGGTCTCGGCATCGGTCATCATCTTGCTGCTTTTAAGCCTGGCTCAACTCACTGTTCATTCTCTCCTTATAAAAAGGATATCCGAATACAGGATAAACTCAGCCGTACTGGCTTCTTCCAAACTCGAATACTTCAAATCCCTCCCCTTCGAGAGTGAAGAATTGGCCGAAGGATCAGGCGAAGAAACGATCGAAAAACAAGGCCTAAAAGGCCTCTATCGAAGGCAGTGGAGTATTCAAGATGTCTCCCCCGAGATGAAGGAGATCGAAATCGAGTGCTTTTACGCTCACAGCCCTGAGAGAAAGATTCGATTGGTTTTCTATATGTTCAAAAAATTGGGATTCTGAATACACAAATACAGGCAAAAATGAGAGCAAAAAGAAAAAACGGCTTTTCTCTGATCGAGAGTCTAATCAGCCTGAGTGTAGGCTTCATCATCTTCATCTCTGCCTTTGAATTTTTCGGTTTCTCCAGAAACGTTTTCCTTGCTCTTAACAAAGAAGAAAAGGCCGAAGAAGCGGCAACATTTTCTCTGGATAAGATGAGAATCGACATCCTCGAGGCTGGATTAGGTCTTATTCAGCCTATTAGATCGGGTCTACTCGAGGGTCTAACTGTCAAAGACAGTACGCTCACCACCCTCTGCAGAGAAATCGAAATTCCCCTGAGCCAAGATCTCGTTCGCGGCCAAACCCGAATCTCCTTCAGCCGGTCCTACAAGATCAAAAGAGGGCAGCAGGTATGTATCATCGATCCCCAAAAAGGTGAAGTGTTGTCAGTCTCCTCTGCTAGCAGAAAGAGCATCATCCTCGTTTCACCTCTCGAAGAATCATACTTAAAAGGAGAATCCAGCCTAATCCTACTAAAAAGAATTTCCTATTTTCTGGACAAAAAGAAAAACATCCTTCGGAGAAAAGTCAACAACAGTCCCGCTCAACCTCTTCTGGAAGAAGTCGCTCAATTCGATTTCGTCCATGATGAGCCCTCGAATCTTGTCCGGTTATGCTTCATCTTGGAATCCAACAAGGAGAAATCCTATGAGATGTCCCTCCTGCCGAAGAATATGGCTTTGGCCGACTCAAAGTAAGCCAAGAGCAAAAGGCGTCATCAGTTTGGTTGCCGTCTTTATTTTCTTTGTCTTCTCTGTTCTTGGCTTGGGTTTGCTTTATCTTTCGCAAATTCACCTCAAGTTCGGCGGCTACAAAAAAAACTCGATCCTCCTCGACTATGCCTCTGAGAACGGAATCAAACAGGGTCTCCATGATTGTCTTGAAACACTCTCGAACGCATCTTCTCCCGCTGTCATTTCCCAGGAGGAATTGGATATATTGAGAAAGAATGCAATTAAAGATGAAACCAGGCTTGTCCACGCCCTGCTCGGCACCCAGCTTCCCCTTTTTCAGTCAAATTCCTGGGAAAACCTTAGCTGGCAGAGCAGCACAGGCTTTCGTCTCGAAAAAATCGAGGAAGAGGAGGATTATTTCAGGGCGACCTACAACGCGGAAATTCGCTCCGAAGGCAGGATAAAAAAATTTCGACCAAAACGAGAAACAAGCTTCCTAGGTGGAATGGACATCCTCGCTGGAAACATCCCTTTCCCTCACCTTCCAATCTTCGTTGATAATAAACCGAGCCCAGAGCAACAACAGAAATTTCTGGAAGAACACAAAATTGAGATTTACAACTCAGGAAACAGTCTTTTAGCCGCCAAAGTCTCCTTCTCCAAAGAGAATCTCCTTCCTGAAGCCGCTTTACCCCAGCTGGAAAAAGCTTTGAAAATCAAAATCTTCTACCCTCAAGATCTCAGCCTGCCTAAGCTCCGGAAAGTGCTCGGTTTGGAGGAATCTACCGAGCTTGTTCCTGATGGAGTCTATTTGATCAAGGACGACCTGGGCTTGGGAGGCATATTCGTCCAGGGAGATGTCCAGGAGATGATCCTGGCTATAGAAGAGGAATTCCAGGTTATCATGTTCCTCACCGAGCTCGGACAATGGGTCCTCAAATTCAGTCCAGAAAAGGGCCAGACATTGTATTCAACACCGACAAAAATTTTCCAATACAATCATATTCCACGAGGAATTATTATAGTAAACGGTAAGATAAAATCCCTGGGAGGGGGTGTGGTCCATCCAGCGGGTGAAATCAGTCTCCTCGAGGATGAAGAGATTCCCTCCATCCTTCAAGGCGTCAACCTCACCATCGTCTCCTCCGATGAAATCACCCTCTCCTCCCACCTCCTCCACCAGGGATTGAAATGGCAGGAAGGCATACCCTACCTTAAAGATTCGCAGTCGCAGCTGATCATATTTGCTGCCGGCCAAGATATCGTAGAAGGGAGTGAAAAGGAAGGAAAAATCATCATCAACGCAGATTCTGCCGACGAGATAAAAATTCAGGCTTCCGTAACGGCTTCGGGCAAAGGAGTTTCCTTAGAGGGTGCAGGGAAAACCGTCAACATCCTAGGAAGCCTGCATACGACTGAACTCAACTCTAACGGGAAGCGCCTGAAAATCACTTTTGATGACCGGCCGCTAGAGGAGCCCCAACTCCTAGTGGATGCGCCAAAAACACTAAAACCTGTGCTTTATTTGGCATCTTTTCGACCTTTGGAATGGAGGGAGTCGGATGAATGAGAAACACACACGTTGCTTACTCAACATAAGGCAGGGATTCTCGCTCCTCGAAACAATGGTTGTTCTATTCATCTCGGCTGTGGTGATCGGCCTTTTCTCCCAGGCCTTCTTTAACCTTCCGCCTAAATACAAGCTTCAAAAAGCAGTCAGGGAGATAAATTCCACCCTTAATTATGCTCGTTATAAAGCCCTATTCGAAGGAATAAAAGTCAGACTCCGTTTCAACGCCCACGGAATGACTCTCGAAAGATTCGATAAAAAGGAGGATCGATGGACATTCGATAAAGAATCGCTCATAGAAGGTGTCACCATCCAAGCCAATAACAGTCCGATCTTCCATCCAAGAGGCACCGTCTCAAACCTGGCCTCAATCTACGTTTCCAATTCTTGGGGAAAATATAAGATGACTCTGGCTATCACAGGGAGAATTAAAGTTGTAAAGCAATAATTTCTAATTCTTCTCGAAAATGATCTTGCCGTCGATGATGGTGTGCGTCACTTCAGCATTCAGGATGTCATCCTCCGGAATCTTGATCAAATTCCGGTCGAACACGGTGATATCGGCCAGCTTTCCTGCCTCCAGAGACCCGCGGATATCATCCTCGAAACATGCGTAGGCATTATTGATTGTGTAGGCTTTGAGGGCTTCTTCCACGGAGATTCGCTGTTCAGGGAACCACCCGCCCTCAGGAGTACCCTTAACAGTCTTCCGGGCGACCGCCGCATAGATCAGATACTTCGGGTGCATATGGTACAGGGCAGCACTCGTTCCCGGCCAATCCGAGCCAAAGCTCAAGATAGCTCCATTATCGAGGAGAGACTTGAAGGCATAGGCTCCTTTGCATCTCTCATGGCCTATCCGCTCTTCCATCCAGCGCATGTCATCGGAGATATGGTAGGGATTCACTTCGGCGATGACGCCTAAGGTTTTGAACCTGGGGAAATCTTGATCCCTGATGACCTGGGCATGGATGACCCGAAATCCCTCCAAATCCACCCCCTCGTTCTTCAGCCTCTCATACAGATCCAGCATTTCTGCTACTCCCCTTGTCCCGATGGCATGGACATTCGGGATGAATCCTCCCTCCAATCCAATCTTGATCAGATTGTACATCTTCTCCAAGTTGCGCGTTCTAAACTCGGGATCATCCGAAGTGTGTCGGCGCCAGTGTCCGTAATTGTGGGGCTGATCATCGTAGGGCTCGAAGAAAAGCGCTCCATGGGTCCCCATGATGCCATCGATATAACCCTTCAAGGCACCGTAACGCAGCCACAGGTCTTTCTCTTTTGTCTTAGGATGAAGCCCGATGGTCAGCCCCTCCTCTTTCAATTCGGCTCCCCGGGAAAGGTCGGGTCGTAACCAAACCCGGCAGGTCAGTTCTCCGTTCTCCTGGAGCTCGAGGAAGCGCTCTGTCTGATCGGGACGGGCGATATCATGAATCTCGACAATCCCTGCTTCTCGCAACGCTTTCAGGGCCGCCCGGTTCTCATCCAGGAGCCTCTTGGGGGATTTCTCCTTAATCGCCTTCCTCATCATGTCAAAGGCCGGGGAAGGCCGGTTGATCAGCCCGCTGGGTTTCCCTGGTTTGTCGAATTCCATTCCATTGAAGATTTTGCCACCCATTCCTGCTGCTTCGAGAGCCGCCGTGTTGGCCAACCACAGCTTGTAGTCGAAGCTGCACAGGAAACAGGGATTGTTCGGTGTTATTTCATCGATCATATCCCGCGTGGGCCGCCAGCGCTTTTTCTTCTTGGCAGACTTCTCTCCGGCGTCACCCACGGCCCACTGCTCGTAAGCTCCCCACAGCCCGCCTGTGATCCACTCTCCGTCCTCGAGGATATCCACTACCCGGGTAATTTCCTGACGAAGTCCTTCCTCATCGGAGACCATCATCAGGTTGGCATCGTTGATGAGCTCACCGGCCCGGTTGAAGTGGACGTGTCCGTCGATTATACCGGGTGTAACGAATTTCCCGTCTAGATCTATGACCTGGGTTTCGCTGCCGACGTATTTTCTGGCCTGCTCATCGCTGCTGCAGACGGCCGTGATTTTATTGTCCGTGATCACCAAGGCTCTGGCCTCAGGATTATCAGGATTGACCGTGTAAATATCTCCGTTTAGTAAAACAAGGTCAGCCGGTGGAAGGATTTCTTCTTCCTTTTCTTTGGTGCAGCCAAAAAGGCTTAAAATGATGATAGCAGAGATGACAATTCCGACGGTATGAATTCTAAATCTGATCAATCCTCGCATCACTCCTCCTTTTAGAGTGAGAGGCTACCTCACTCGCTTTGGTTGATTACAGCAGAAAAAATTATAGATGCGAAAAACCTCAGTGTCAAAAAGAATGCTGAGAAAATTATTCTTGATTAGGAGAAAGCCTATTCTAAAGAAAAAGCTAATACGGCTGTATGTGTGATTTTGAAGATTTTCCCAGAGCTATGTCTTCTTGTGAATTTGTTCTACTACTGACTTATATTTATTCCTGAAACCCCCATCCAAGGATATATCGAATTCATTAAGCCAATTTTCAATGTAATGAGAATCATAATCTGGATTCTTGAGAAGAATTGACTTCACATCCTCCAGATCCCGCGCTCTTCCGGCAATAATCTTATGAATGACGACATCTTCAAGAGAAGCGAATTTGATATCAATCTCACCCAATCTGAGACTTTTCGCTTTCTCGATTGCCTGCTTTTCATAAGGGGAAAAGGAAAAAATGAAATCGACTCTAATGCCGTTCTTTTCATCCAGCACAGGATAGACCATCGTCTCTTTCACAAATTCCTCAACATTTTCCACCAATGTTTTTAGCTCAAGCTTTCTGGAAATGTTCTGGATTTCACCGAGTCCCTCTATTCCGATGCCTAGGGTTATGTCAATGTCCTTAGTCAGCCTTGGCTCCCCATACAGAAGAACGGCTTGCCCCCCAATAACCATATAAGGGATGTTTTGTGCGATTAATTCCTGGGCGATCCTTTTCAGAAGATGCTCAAACACCATTTATGACCTTGGCAATTTTTATATCAACCTCTATTCCATCTAAAGGATCCTTGAGCGGAAATACGCCCAGTAAAACGGCCTCCTCGTACATGGCTTCGACAAGACGAAAATTTTGGTTGATATCCACTTTTTCCTTCCGGGTGAGTTCATCCTCAAATTTTTGAAGTTTTTCGGCACTTTTTATCATCTTGAAAATTCTATGAATGTTTTTTTCGCTTTTAAATTTCTTCTTCGATTATTATTTATATCATTATATCATTATGAAAGGCATTGCCATAGCCTCAGAAAGAGAAGGGGAGTCCTCTTTCAACTACTATCTAGCCTATTCAATTTGACATACCCCTTTTCTATGACTATTCTATACACACTTCTATAATCAAATATATAAAAGAGGGTAAGGGCGGATAATGAGGTGTCCAAAGTGTCAAGCCGAAAATCCCGACACATCTCAATTCTGCGCCGCCTGCGGAGCTTCAATGCGCCCCTCTGAAAAAACCGCATTTTCCCGAACAAAGACAATCAAAACACCCATAAGGGGAATAGCCAAAGGAAGCACGGTGGCCGAAAAGTACAGGATTAACGGAGAGCTCGGCAAGGGCGGGATGGGCGTGGTCTTTAAAACCGAAGATACCAAGCTCATACGCACAATCGCCCTCAAAAGCAGATCTCTGTTTCAATTGTCAGGGATTTTGCGAAGCCGGTTGTCCTTACGGAGTTCCCATCCAGGGACTTCTAACCCTGGCTCACCAAACTCTCTCCATTTAGAAATAGATTACTCATGGTAGAAAACTTTGAATTCTTAGCTGCCGAGGATTAGTACAAAGGAAAAAGATGGTGTTTTCCTCTCGAAAAAATATACCACATCTCTTTCTCGTATCGTTCTGTTTCTTTCTGTATAGCTGTGGATCGGAGAACAACAACGTTGTTAGTACGACAGAATCGAATTCGGTAGAGAACCATTCAATCAAGACCGAACACAATGTATCACCTGATTCCGCTGATGTAGCATCCATCGATGGAATCGTCAGTGCTCTCTATGATTCCAT
>CAYGBF010000278.1:0-2882 GCA_964348035.1 uncultured Eubacteriales bacterium
GTCCCTATGGGATTCCTTTCCTCGAAGATATTATAGGTTAATCCTCCTCCAGCATACAAGTGGACTTTTTTCTTCAAGAAAACATACCTGAGTTGTGCTCCGAGGGGGCGAATGATGACCCGCGTTCCTTCTCGAGTATAAGTAAGCTTCCCTCTTTTGTGGTAATAGTGGAATTCTATGTGTAACTCCAGATTTTTCCAGATGTCTCGACCGATATCGAATCCGTATTTCACGCCCTTCCCGTAGATATTCCTGAAGGCCTTTTCGATGGGATAAAAATAGGAAGCGCTGATTTCTAATCGAGCGATTTCTCCTTGAAGCGGAGAGAGGAAGATGAAAAAGCCCATCCCGATGAGAAGGACGGACTTTGCTCTCTTTGATTTCAACCTATCCAACATCCACAAAAGCTGGCTCGCTTTCTCTTCCGTATCGATCCACGGCTGTCAAACCATACCTGTAAACATTATCTTTTTCAACCCGACGATGCAAGTATTCACGAGTTTGAGTTTTGACCTCGGTTAACAGAGTTATCCTGCCATCCTCGATGAGGTAAATCCTGTACCCGAGGATAAACCTGTTGTCGGGATTTGCCTCCCAGGTAAGAACGTTGATGAATTCCTGCTGGGAGAGAGATCGATTGGTCTTCTTCTCTCCCCGAAAATTTGTGGGTGGGAAGATGGGAGGGAGTTGGATGCGCAAAGTGACTTTGAGTTTTTGAGGGCTGTTCGAGGCGTTCTCGTCTCTGACGATGATTTCTCCTTCGTTGGTTTCTGCCGAGATATCGGCAATATCCACGGCCACCTGGATTTGGTCCCTCTCTCCTGTGGAGGTTCCGCTCGTCGGAGTGATGTTTATCCAGTTACTGTTAGCAATGATTTGGTAGTTGAGGGTACCTGCCCCTGTGTTTTTTATGCTGAAGAACTTAGCGGGCGGGTTGTCTCCTCCTGCCGTGGCCAGGTAGTTAAGTGAGGATTTGTTTAATTTGATAATGGGACTGAGAATGACCAGGTTTACGGTGAGGACTTGGGGGCTGTTGGATGTGTTTTCTCCTTTTATCCTTATTTTGCCTTGGTAGGTTCCGACAGAGAGGAGGGAGATATCGACCGAAACTTTTATTCTATCCCATTTTCCTGCCGAGGACCCATTCATGGGGGAAACCTGGATCCAGGATTTGGTCGTGACGATAGTATAGTTGAGAATTCCCTCGCCGGCGTTTCTGACTTTGAAGACTTGGGGCTTCGGCTTTGGTCCGCCCTTCACGCCTTCGAAGGAAAGAGAGGATGTATCAGTCTGGATATGAGTCCCCAGGATGGTCACCTCGACTGTGACGGCTAGGGGGCTATTCGGGGCGTTCTCACCCGTGATGGTTATCTCTCCTCGGTGGATTCCTCTGGGGAAAGAAGTGGTATCGACGATGATTTGGACCTTATCCCATTCTCCGGTCGAGGTCCCGCTCGAGGGTAAGACCTTTATCCAATCATCGTTCGGACTGAGCTGATAGTTTAGCGTTCCTTCGCCAGAATTTCTTATCCGGAGTGTTTGGGCAGGCGGGCTGTCTCCTGCGTAGGAGGCTTCGAAGGAAAGGGCAGTTTTATCAACTTCGATGATCGGGCTGGAGATACTCAATTCAATCTTTATCACCCGTGGGCTGTTCGGGGTGTAATCGGCCATAACTGTCACTTCCCCTGTATAAGCCCCTGGGGACAAGTTAGAGACATCGACCGAAACCGTGATTTCATCCCATTCGCCTGTTGACGTGCCGGCAGTAGGAGTGAGGATTATCCATGGCTCACTGGCGTTTATCTGATAAAAGAGTGTTCCTTTACCCGAATTTTTTATCTCGAAATTTTGAGCCGCGGGCGGCGGTTCTCCGATCCTCGCTTTGAAAAGCAGGGATGTGGTGTCAATTTCTATGCGGGATAATATGGCAGCGAACGCAGCATAGAAGGTCTCAGCCATGAGTTGATAACCATTCTCATTCGGGTGGGTGGCATCGCTGTACAATAGAGGTCCTGCATAGGTGCCGCCAAAAGCCGCGAATTGATCGACAAAATGGATATTCAGTTCTGAGACTATGGATTTTATTCTTTCGTTAAGTTCGAGGATTCTCTCTTTTAGCAATCCTTCCCAAGGGTCCTTAGGAATTATTGAAGAGAGAAAGACGGTCATCCCAAAATTAAGAGCGCTTTCCGCCATTTTCTTCAAGTTAAAAGCTGCTGTGTCTGTAGAAATTGCGAAATCTTTGGCATCATTCGTGCCTTCCATGAGGAATATTGTTTGGGCTTGGTCTTCATTTATTACGGAATTAATTCGGCTTAGGCCTTCGGCTGTTATTTCCCCTCCCACACCTCGGTTTACGACCTCGCTGTCTTTTATATTCTCATCGATCAAATTTTCTAATCGAGGGATATATCCTTTCTCGGGAGCTGCTTTATTATTTATGATGCCCAAAGTGATGCTGTCGCCAAATCCGGTATATTTATCCCTATCTAAGGCAAGAATTCGGGGGTAATCGACATCCTCCTGTCCAAAAGAGAAGAGCTTAGAGGCTTCATAGAAGGAGAATAAGGCCGTTTTGATTTCTGTTCCACTTGACCACAAAACGGCGATTCTGTCTCCGAAAGAGGCGAGCTTGAGAGGATGATGAGTACTTTTATACCCAGAAATATTGATCTCATGAATCCACTGCTCTCCCATTCGGAATGTTAATAAGACGTTATGCATTCCCTTCTCGCATCTCTGCCAGGCCACTGCGGGAATCGTACCCATCAATAAAGAAACGGAAGGAGAGGTATCCGCTATATCTTGATTTTTTGTAATTTGCCTTTCCTCTAGCCATTGAATTCCGTCCCAAAAAGAGTAATACAGTTCATAGTCCTCTC
>CAYGBF010000279.1:0-4545 GCA_964348035.1 uncultured Eubacteriales bacterium
CATCCTGTCCGACCCGAAGAACAAACAAAATAAGAGAAAGGATGCCCATATTTTGGATATAGCCCCGACGATCCTCCATGGGATGGGGCTGCCAGTCCCTGAAGAGATGAGGGGAAAAATCCTCATGGAGTAGCCGGGAAAAATGGCAAGATACTTAGTCACGGGAGGAGCCGGGTTTATCGGCTCCCATATCGCCGAGGAACTCGTCAACCGGGAAGAAGAAGTACGGGTTGTCGATAACCTTCTGACCGGAAAAAAAGAGAACCTTGATTCCTTCCGGGACCGGATCCAGTTTATCGAGGGTGATATAAGGGAAGCCCGGATCTGTCAGGAAGCCGTGAAGGGTGTGGATTTCGTCCTCCATCAAGCGGCCCTGCCCTCTGTCCCACGTTCGATCGAAGACCCTCGCCTGACCAGCGAAATCAATATCAACGGAACGCTCAACCTGTTGTGTGCTGCTCGCGATGAGGGCGTCAAGACGTTCGTTTTTGCCTCTTCTTCTTCTGTCTACGGAGATGACCTCCGCCTTCCCAAGACAGAGGACATGAAGGTCTCACCGCTGTCTCCTTACGCAGTGACCAAAAACGTCGGGGAGATGTACTGTCAGATTTTTACCGATATCTACGGGCTGCCCACCGTTTGCCTCCGCTACTTCAACGTCTTCGGTCCCCGTCAGGATCCCTTCTCCCAGTACGCGGCTGTGATCCCGAATTTTATCGTCAGGATGCTCCGCGGTGAACAGCCCATTATCTACGGCGACGGCGAGCAGTCTCGGGACTTCTCGTATGTCTCGAACGTGGTCGAGGCCAACCTCATCGCTGCCAGCACGGCCGATGCCGCTCCGGCTGTTCTAAACATTGCCTGTGGAGAACAGACAACGGTGAATATATTGGTGGATGACATTAACGAGATTCTCGGTACCGAGATTGCCCCTATCTATGATGAACCACGTCCGGGTGATATCAAACATTCCTTCGCCGATGTTTCGGAAGCGGCGAAATTACTGAAATACACTCCGACTGTATCTTTCCGGCAGGGTTTGGAACAAACGATAAGCTGGTTCCAGGAGAGGAAGGAAGATGGATAAAAAAGCCGAAAATTTCGAGAAAAAAATTAAGGATAGGAAAGCGCACATCGGTATCATCGGGTTAGGATACGTGGGACTTCCCCTCCTGAAGACGTTCCTGGCCGGTGGCTTCCGGGTAATGGGATTTGATATCGATACCAAGAAGGTCAAGATGTTGAACCGGGGAAAAAGCTACATCAAACATGTCCAGACCAAAGAACTGAAAAAGTATATCAAAGGAAAAAAATTCCAGGCGACGGCGAATTTTAAGAACCTGGCCAAGGTGGATGTGATCATCATCTGCGTGCCGACGCCATTGGATGCCCACAAAAACCCGGATCTGTCCTATGTCCTGAACACGACTGAAGTCATAGCTCAGAACTTAAGAAAAGGCCAGATTGTTATCCTGGAGAGCACAACCTATCCGGGTACTACCGAGGAGAAGATGCTCCCGATCCTCGAGAATAAGGGGTTTAAGGTCGGGAAGGATTTTTACCTGGCTTATTCTCCTGAGAGGGAAAACCCCGGGGATAAAGAGTACACAACAGCCAAGATTCCGAAGGTTGTCGGCGGTGTGACACCTTCCTGCCGGAAGTTGGCCCAGGCTCTCTACGACCAGATAGTGGTCAAGACTGTCGCCGTTTCTTCGCCGCGCGTGGCCGAAGCCACGAAACTCCTGGAGAATATCTTCCGCTCCGTCAACATCGCTCTGGTCAACGAGCTGAAGATGATCTTTGAACTGATGGACATCGATGTCTGGGAAGTTGTCGAAGCGGCTTCGACCAAGCCCTTCGGGTATAAACCGTTCTATCCCGGTCCTGGATACGGCGGGCACTGTATTCCCGTCGACCCGTTGTACTTAACCTGGAAAGCCAAGGAAGTGGAGTATCCGACAAAATTCATCGAACTGGCGGGAGAGATTAACACTCACATGCCCTATTATGTCGTGACCAAGACGGTTGAAGCCCTGAACAGGAAGGGGAAACCTATCAAGGGGGCAAAAGTATTGATCTTGGGTATCGCCTACAAAAAAGATGTGGATGATCAGCGGGAATCTCCAGCCCTCAAGATCATCAGCCTTCTCCAAAAAAAAGGAGCCAAGGTGTCCTATAATGATCCCCATGTTCTACAATCCTTTGGGCACAGAGCCTACCCAGGACTGGACCTGAAATCTATGGAGTTGACCACCAGAAACCTGAAGGGATTCGATGCCGTGATCATCGCCACCGATCATTCTGCGTACGATTATGATTGGATCGCCAAGAATGCTGTCCTGATCATCGATACCCGGAATGCGATAAAAAGAAAGAGAAGGAATGTGGTGAAAGCCTGAGGATTCGATAAGGAGGCGGATATGAAAATCGGGATTATAGGGACTGGTTATGTCGGATTGGTCTCAGCTGCCGGTTTGGCAGAGTTGGGCCACACCGTGATCGGGACCGATGCCGTGGCCGAAAAGATAGAGATGGCTTCTAAAGGAGTGGCTCCTATTTACGAGCCGGGCCTCGAGGAACTGCTGAAAAAGAACCTGAAGAGTGGAAACCTTTCCTTCAGCACCGACCTCAATCAAACCATCCTGTCCTCGGATGTTCTGTTTGTCTGTGTCAACACGCCCCAGAGAGAGGACGGAAGCGCCGATATGACCTTTGTCGAAGGGGTATCCCGTCAGATTGCCGAAAATTTGAATGCCTACAAGGTGGTCGTAGAGAAAAGCACTGTTCCCGTCCAGACCTCGATGTGGATAAACAGGACCATCAGCTTGTATAAAAAAGGTGAAGCCGATTTTGATATCGCCTCAAACCCCGAGTTTTTAAGAGAGGGATCGGCGATCGAGGATTTTTTAAACCCAGACCGGGTGATTATCGGCGTCGAGACCGAACGGGCACGGGATATTCTGGTTAAAATCTACGAAAAATTTAAAGAGCGCATCCTGGTTACGAACATCGACACCGCCGAGCTCATCAAGCACGCCTCCAACTCCTTCCTGGCAATGAAGATTTCCTACATCAACCTGATGTCCGAGATATGCGAGAATACCGAAGCCGATGTGGGACTCGTGGCCGAGGGCATGGGGCTTGACAACAGGATCGGCCCTCGATTCTTGCGGGCTGGGCTGGGGTATGGCGGCTCCTGTTTTCCGAAAGACATCAAGGCCTTGACCAAGATCGGCGAAGACCTGGGTATCAACATGAGCTTACTCAAGGAAGCTGACCGGATCAACACCGAGCGAATAAGTGTTTTCATCGAGAAGATTAAGAAAGCCCTCTGGATCCTGAAGGATAAGAGGATCGCCGTGCTGGGCCTGTCCTTCAAGCCCGAAACCGATGATATCCGGGAGGCTCCGAGCCTTAAAGTCATAAAAGAGTTGTTAAGAGAAGGCTCCCACCTTCGCCTTTACGATCCAGAGGCGATGGAGAATGTCAAAGCCGTTCTCTCAGAAGAATCCCCTCAAATAAGATATGAGGAATCTCCATACCAGGCAGCAGAAGGCGCCAACGCCCTTTTAGTCATCACCGAGTGGGAAGAATTCAGCGACCTGGATTTAAAGAAGATAAAAGAAATCATGGACAATCCGATCATCGTCGACGGCCGGAACATTTTTGATATTCCGACGATGAAAAAGCTGGGATTCGAGTATTACTCAATCGGTAGGAAGTAATCCTATCCCTGTTTCCCCTTCCTGTCATCCCTGCGTAGGCAGGGACCTAGTCTTATATAATAGATTCTCATCTTGATACCTCTGGATCCCAGCTGAGATGACGAGGGGAGGGGGCTGGATTTTTGCCTGTGCGTAAAGCGCTAGACTAAACTACTTCTTCTCCCTCACCTCAAGGACATGACTCTTGAAGTCTGTCTCCAAGACGATAAGCTCGTCTTGGTTTTTCTTCTCCAGAGAAAAATCCACGTTTTTGCCATCAAGGCTGACCGTAACACCCGAGGACCACGGGTTGAGAATTCTTACTCGACCCTTTTGGGTGAAGTTGCTGTTGTATTCCATCCTCAGTATATCTTGGGTCTTATCCCATTCGTACCTGTAGCCTATAAACCTATCTGCAGTCGGCAGGTAGACATGGACGAAGGCTGATTCCTTCCCTAGCTTGGGCTCGAGGCCCACGGTCTCTTGTCCCAGTTTGATCCCCAAAAGTCCCTCGTAGATAGCCTTGCTGAGACTCCCGGCACTCCCGCAGAAAAAACTGCTTCCTTGGCCGACTCCATCTCTTGTCTCCCATTCGAAGAACCCGCGGTTGCCCCAGTTTTTTTCGACGATCTCCAATAATTTCGCTCGAGCCAGACGGCTGAATCCCTGCTCGAACATCACGTAAACGAGTTTTCCGCCGAACCAATCCCACTGTCCTCCGTTCTGGTATTCGTACGGATCGTCCACCATCGGGTGTTTGAACGTGTTCTTGGGGTACGGGGGAAGAAGACTGGCACTGATAGTCGATATGTTGAATGATTCTTGCCTGTTTAATGCTTCT
>CAYGBF010000280.1:0-1925 GCA_964348035.1 uncultured Eubacteriales bacterium
ACTCATCATCGGCCCCTGGACTCACTGTAGCAGTGATTCTTCGAAGTCAGGGAACCTGGATTTTGGGCCGGAAGCCATAATCGATGTCGATGCGCTGGCTATTCGCTGGTTCGACTTCTGGCTCAAAGATATTGATAACGGTATTCTGGAGGAGCCGCCTATTAGGTTATTCGTCATGGGAGACAACGAGTGGCGAGACGAAGAAGAATGGCCTTTATCTCGAACAGAATACACCTCTTTCTATCTGCACAGCAGCGGCTCGGCCAACTCGCACTGGGGTGACGGAACATTGAGCAGACAAATTCCTAGAAACGAAAAACCTGACCGCTTTGTCTATGATCCGTCCAATCCGGTTACTGACTATTTCTTCGAAAAACCAGGAGCACGGGACTTAAGATCAGTAGAGGTGAGAAGCGATGTTTTGGTGTACACTTCAGGCCCGTTAAAAAAGGACCTTGAAGCCACAGGTCCGATAAAGGCAGAAATATTCGCTTCTTCCTCTGCAAAGGATACGGATTTTATCGTGAAGGTGAGCGATGTGTATCCCGACGGCTTCTCCCAGAACATCACCCCTCCCCTATCCGGAGTGGTCAGAGCCAGGTACCGTGATTCTGAATCTGAGCCTTCGTTAATGATTCCGGGGGAAATATATAAGTTCGATATCGGTCTGATGTTCACAAGCCACATCTTCGAAAAGGGACACCGGATAAGGGTTTTCATCACGAGCAGTTATTTTCCCCACATTGACAGGAATCCCAACACAGGACATCCCTTCGGTAAAGATGCAGAATGGGAATGTGCTAAACAGACCATCTACCATGATGATAAGCATCCCTCTCGGCTCATCCTGCCTGTCATCCCGAGATAGGACGAAATGTAAGGGCGGAGTCTGCCGCATTTTAAAGGGAAGGAGGTGCCATGAATAGGGTAAAAAGCTTACAGAACAAAAACTCTCTCGATGCGGGGATCATTGAGCTCTTGATCCGATTGGTGAAGGCACGAAGCTATCCAGGCATCCCTGATCAAGAAAAGGAAGCTGTGCAGGAACTGGATACTTATTTGAGAGCTTATGGTATCGAGGCTGAGGTCACTGAGGTCTGCGATGGGCGGCCGAACTTGTTGGCTTCAATTGAAGGACTCAACCCGGGTCCCCACCTCTTGTTGTGCGTCCATACAGACACTGTGCCGCCCAACGAGAAAAGTCCCGTTGATCTTTTTGCTGCAGAGGTAAAAGATGGAAGGCTCTACGGCCGGGGGGCGGCGGACATGAAAGGGGCACTGGCAGCCATGGCAGGGACACTGGCTGGCCTGAAGACATCCGGCAAGCTTTCTTCTGGCAAACTGAGTCTTGCGGCCATCATCGACGAAGAAACACAAACCCTGGGCTCGGAACATCTGGTCAAGAGCGGGTTTAAAGCCGATGCTGCGATCGTGGGTGAACCGACAAGCAACCGGATTGATATCGGACACAAGGGACTGGAGTGGCTGGTTGTTGACTTCGAAGGAAAAGCGGCTCACGGGGGAACTCCCGAATCCGGAATCAACGCCATCTCTGCGGCGGCTCATTTTATTCAGCTCATCGAGAAGAGGCTCATACCAGAATTCCAGAAAAGACATGATCCTGTCTTAGGCCTTCCTGCCCTGAATATAGGCACTATCAAGGGAGGTGACCAGCCGAGCACAGTGGCTGCGCACTGCCAGATTAAACTCGACCGAAGATGGGTGAACACGGAGACCATAGAACAGGTTTTTGAGGACTTTGAAATTTTGCTCAAGAAGATTCGTCGTGAACGGCCGGGGTTAAAGACAAAAGTCTTCAGAGTTCCAGATAGCATGGCTACGATGCTCCATGGCCCGGTAACCATCGACCCAGCACATCCTGTCGTCACAGCGGCTCAGGAAGCGCTTCTCGAATACAACCTGGC
>CAYGBF010000281.1:0-3521 GCA_964348035.1 uncultured Eubacteriales bacterium
CTTCTTTGGGTGTGGCCGCCTCCGGGACATGGATGTGGATATCAAAATTTTTGTGTAGATCCTTGGCCATGTTCAACTCAAAAATCTTCCCTTTAACATAGCTGAAGGCGGCTTGAGCCGACTCCTGCATGATCTCACCCAACTGGCCAGTGAGGGTGAAATTTCCTTTTCCGTGAACCTTGGTGACTTCGAAGGTGAGGAGTTCTCCTCCGAATTCCGTCCAAGCCATGCCCACAGCCACACCCACCTCATCTTTTTTGTCGATTTCCTGACGTCTGTAGCGAGGGATCCCCAGGTATTTTTCTAAGTTCTTGGGGGATACGGCCTCCTTGAAGGTTTTCCCTTTGTCGACCACCTTCTTGACCGTCTTACGGCAGATGGATGTGATTTCTCTCTCCAAACTCCTGACTCCTGCCTCTCGAGTATACTGACGGATAAGCTTCATGAATGCTTTGTCGGATATCCGGAGATTATTCTTGGTCAGACCATGGGCTTTTCTCTGTTTAGGTAAGAGAAACTGTTTGGCAATCTGCAGCTTTTCATCTTCTGTGTATCCGGGAAGTCGGATGACTTCCATCCTGTCGATAAGGGGCTTAGGGACGGGTTCGAGCATGTTGGCCGTGACGATGAACATGACCTGAGAGAGATCGAAATCTGTGTCAATGTAATGGTCCAAGAAGGTGTTGTTCTGTTCTGGATCCAAAACTTCCATCAAGGCTGATGACGGATCTCCTCTAAAATCAACGCTCATCTTATCCACTTCGTCCAACAGAAAAACAGGATTCTTCGTCCCGGCTCGTTTGACCATCTGGATGATTCTTCCTGGGTAGGCTCCGATGTAGGTCCTTCGATGACCTCTGATCTCCGCTTCGTCTCTAACGCCGCCCAGCGAGAGCCGGACAAAATTACGTCCTGTGGCCCGGGCAATTGATTTGCCGAGCGAGCTCTTCCCTGTTCCAGGGGGACCGATCAAACCAAGGATGACTCCTTTCGGGTTTTTCACCAGTTGCCGGATGGAAAGGTATTCCAGGATCCTCTCTTTGACTTTCTGGAGTCCATAATGGTCTTCATCCAAAACCTGTTCTGCCCTCTTTAAATCCCTTTTCTCTCTTGATTTCTTGTTCCAGGGGAGGGAAACCAGCCAATCCAAGTAATTACGAGAAACAGTGGCCTCGGCCGACATAGGCGGCATAGCCTCTAATCTTCCGATCTCTTTATAGGCTTTTTCTTCGGCATCCTTGGGCATTTTGGCTTTAACAACCTTGCTCTTAAGCTCTTCGATCTCGTTGGGTTGATCTTCTTTCTTGTATCCCAAGCCAGGAGGGAAAACTTTTTGTCCAGGATCCCTGAAAGGACTTCTACGACGGGACTGCTTCTTGCCGCCGCTCCGGAGCTTGGAATGAACTTTCAAGATCTCGTTTTCGAGGACAAAATTCAGTCTCTGCAGTCTTTCCATGGTGTTTATCGTCTCGAGCAGGTTCTGTTTTTCCTCGAGTGGCAGGTAGAGGTGGGAGGCGATGATATCGGAAATCCTCTCCGGGCTGTTATCCTTCAAAGCCGGGATGATCGATTCAAAATTTGTGTGCTGACTGAGTTTGAGATAATCCTCGAAGAGAGCCAAGACTCTTTTGAGGACTTCTCTTATGTCTGCATTGTGGACTTCGATTTCCTTTATCTCTTTCGCGAGAACCTGATAAATGGGGTATGTACTGAGGTATTCGATGACCCTGGCTCTTTTCTTTCCTTCGACGATCACTTTGATGTTCTTGTCGTCCATCTTGATGGCCCGGATGATTTTAGCCATAACACCCATCGAATAAATATCTTTGGGAGTTGGGTCATCCACCCCGGCATCCATCTGAGCGGCGAGAAAAATCATCTTATCCTTCTCGTTAGCCATCTCTAGGGCTTTAACCGAGGAGTGGCGTCCGATGATAAAGGGCACGAGTGTCGAAGGGAAGACGACCAAATCCCTGAGTGGGATGAGAGGAACATTTTTTATGAGTTCCGATTTGTCGTTGATGTCTTGCATGGGTTAAACTCCGGTTTTTTTCATACTTTGGATTTGGTTCACTTTTTTCAAAGCCAGGAATTCTAAAAAACTCTGACTCATCTCCTAGACGGTTATATAATATTGGTCGGTGATCGAGACAATCTGATCAAAATGCCTTGTTTGGATTTCTTATAACCGCTACCCATGATGGTTTCCTTAATGGGAGAGATAAAAAAGAACCTACCTCGTCCTAGGACTGAGTGTTACTTATTATAATAGCATTAATACTTTTGTTTATCTATCTTGATCTATGGCTTGGGGGAATCATATCAAACGGAACGTTTTATTTAATTATAGCGCTTTCTACCAAAAAGTCAACTGTCTTTTTGATCTGGAGAGTATCCCGCAGCTCCTCCAGCCGTCCTTCCTTGTTGAACGTATCCATAACTTGGGCTAACGGCAGGTTGTTCGCTTTGGCAATCAACTTGAGCTCCTCGTGGACCTCCTTATCCGAAACAGCTAATTTTTCCTTCTCGGCAATTTTTTTCAGGATAAAATGCTGTTTGATGTTTAGCTCGGCCTTCTTTCGTCCTTCCTCCTTTAATCTCTCTACCTCCTCTTTGTTGAGGCCTTGCTGAGACATGGAAGAAACAAGTCTCTTCATCACCTCCTTGTATTCCTTATCAACCAACGATTCCGGAAGTTCGATGTTGATTTTTTCAGAGACAGATTTTACGATCTCTTTGGCACTCTCCCTCCGAGATTCGCTCTCTTTTTGAGCCTTGACCTCTTCACGCAGCTTCGCCTTCAAGTCCTTGAGATCCTTGTAATCTCCTAGGTCCTTGGCAAAATCGTCATTCACCTCCGGGATCTTCCTTTCTTTTATCGCCTCCACTTTCAGGGTGTATTCGATGTCTTTTCCTGCCAGTTTCTTATTCTGGTGATTGGCGTCATAGGTCAGGACAAAGTCACAGCTCTCGCCCTGTTTCAACCCGATCAATTTCTCGTTGACCACTTTCTCGTTCTGAGCATCTCCGGCGATGAGAGCAATCTTTTCCGTAGGGTAAAGCTTTTTTGTTTTGGCATCTTTTCCTTGAATTTCTGCAACCACGTAATCTCCATCGACCACTCCCCTCCCCTCCACGGGCACATACTGAGCCGCCTTGAGCCGCAGATTCTCCAGATACTGATTTATGTCTTGAGCTGTGACTGAAATTTTTTTCTTCTTGACCTCTATGTTTTTGTACTCTGGAAGGACAATCTCTGGCCAGACGTCAAACTGGGCCGTAAAGCGGAATGGTTCTTCCTCCTTGAAATGGAGTTCGCTGACGATCGGAACGGCAACAGGTTCAAGCTTCTGCGCTTTAAGCTCTTTGTCCAAAGCCTTAGGAGCTAAAGAGTTGATCAGAGAATTTTTAATATCTGGGAAGAACATCCTTTTGACGATGTCTTTGGGGGCCTTTCCGGGTCTGCAACCTGGTATCTTGGCGCGTCGGGAATACTGAGTGATAATCCGCTCCAGCTCCTG
>CAYGBF010000282.1:0-10142 GCA_964348035.1 uncultured Eubacteriales bacterium
GAATACGAAAACAAGAGTTTTCGCTCAAAGATTTCAAGAAACAGCTTGTTCAGATGAAAAAGATGGGGTCCTTCTCACAGATCATGAGCCACTTGCCAGCCGGTGGCCCTTTCAAGAACCTTTCCAAGGTCAGCATAGATGATAAGAAGATTCTCCATTTTGAGGCCATCATCAATTCCATGACTCCTGAGGAACGAGACGACCCCAAGCTGATCAACGGCAGCCGGCGCAGACGCATTGCTCTTGGGAGTGGCCGCCCTGTTTCTGAGGTCAACCAGTTGATCAAACAGTTTTTGGAAATGAGAAAGATGATGAAAAAATCTCAATTCCAGAAACTTCTCTCTTCTTTCCCGATAGACGGGTAAGATTAAGAGGGGACAGGTCTGACCCCGTTTCTCACAGTCACCTTCTAATGGATGACTCCATTGGGCATTTTCGATAATGCCGACGGGTAACTACTGGGATAATGTCGCCTTGAGCAGTATTAAATGGTTGACTAAATGTCAGAATTCAGATATATTTTTTTTTCACCAAAAAAGACGGTAAAGAAAATGATTTCACTACGGTTAATGCGACTCGGAGCTAAGAAAAAGCCATTTTACAGGATCGTTGCTATCGACTCAAGAAAGCCGCTAGAAAGTAAAGCTAAAGACATCATCGGGTATTATGATCCTTTGAAAGAGCCACCGGAAATCAAAGTCGATTTGGAGAAGGCGAATTATTGGTTAGACAGAGGAGCGAACGCTTCAAAGACAGTCCAATCTCTTTTACATAAAGTTTCCAAGCTAGAGAAACTTACCAACCAAGATTCTTAGACTAAAAGGAGGTTACAGTGAGAGAACTCGTTGAACTGATTGCCAAATCATTAGTTGACAATCCGGAAAAGGTCCAGGTCTCCCAGCTAGAAGGGGAGCAAACAACGATCTTAGAGCTAAAGGTCGCTCCGGAAGACTTAGGTAAGGTTATCGGAAAGCAAGGACGGACGGCCCGGGCCATAAGGGTTATACTCGGAGCCGCCGGGATGAAGCTGAAGAGGAGATTCAACCTCGAAATCATCGAAAAAGGATAGCTTGGTCAGCATAGGGAGGATTCTAAGAAGCCAGGGAAGAAAGGGAGAGTTAAGGCTCAGACTGTATCTTGAGCCTTCGCATTTCCCTTTTTTTTTCTAGGGTCTATATCCAGGAAAAAGGAGTTCAGCGAGAATATCTCGTCGAGTCACTCCGTCCTTACAAAAACGGCTTCATCATCAAACTCAAGGAGATCGAGTCCCTACCGGAGGCCAAGGAGTTAGTCGGGAAAGAGGTTCTGGTCCCGGAGAGGAAACTCCAGTCTTTAGACAAGGACCGGTATTACATCTTCCAGCTCATCGGGTGTTCTGTTATCACGAAAACCGGAGATAAAGTCGGGATCGTCGAGGACGTCCTTCAGCTGCCAGAGTCTGAGCTCCTCGTCGTTCGGGGACGCGGGAAAGAGGTTTTGATTCCCGCAGTCAGTGAGATCTGTATCCAGATGAACATCGACAAGAGGGAGATAGTCATCGATCCTCCCGAGGGACTTTTAGACTTAAATGAGATTTGATATAATCACAATCTTTCCCGAGATGTTCGAGAGTGTTTTCTCGAGAGGAGTCCTGAAGAGAAGCCTGGAAAGAGGGCTGATTGAAATCGGCATTCATAATTTGAGAGACTTCACTGAGGACAAACACAACACAGTAGATGACCGCCCCTTTGGAGGAGGCCAGGGAATGGTCCTCAAGCCTGAGCCCGTTTTTGCGGCGGTCGAAAACATTCGAAGGGACGAACGCATGCCTGTTATCTTGCTCTCACCCCAAGGGAAAACGTTAAATTCTCGTTTAGCAGAGGATTTATCCCGACTATCTCAATTGACTCTCATCTGCGGTCGGTATGAGGGAGTGGACGAAAGAGTCATCGAACACCTGGTGACCGATGAGATTTCTATCGGCGACTATATCTTGAGCGGGGGAGAAATGGCAGCCGCAGTCATCGTGGACACTGTTTCAAGGTTTATCCCTGGAGTTGTCGGGAAGAAGGAATCGGTGAGTCAGGACTCCTTTAGCGAGGGAGTTTTGGACTATCCCCAGTATACCCGTCCACGGTCATTCAGAGGAATGAGCGTGCCTGATGTCCTGTTTTCCGGCGACCACGAAGCGATAAAAAGCTGGAGACGGAAGAAATCCTTGGAGAAGACATGGCGCTTGAGGCCGGAAATAATCAAGATGGCGCGGCTTTCTCCGATGGATAAAAGGCTGTTAGATCGAATCAAATCCGAAAAGAAAGGAAAGAAGGATGAGCCTGATTGATTCAGTCCAGGAAAATCAGTTAAAAAAGGATGTTGAACCATTCAAGGTGGGAGATACGGTCAAGGTCCACGTCGTTATACGAGAAGGAAATAAAGAAAGAATTCAAATATTTCAAGGCAATGTCATCTCTAGGAGACGAGCCGGTTTGAGCTCGACGTTTACAGTCCGTAAGATTTCTTTCGGGATAGGAGTGGAGCGGGTATTTCCTCTCCATTCCAAGATGATCAAAGAGATTGAGGTCGTACGAAGGGGAAAGGTCAGAAAAGCGAAGCTGTATTATCTTCGCCAGCTAAAGGGAAAGGCATCTCGGCTCAAGGAGAAGAGACAGGACTAAAAAGCCCGGATTTCTCGGAGAAAATTGGTCTTTCGGAGCAGGCCTCGAAATAGAGATTTTCAGTTTTTTCGAAACCACCTGTGGGAACTTATGTTTAATCGGAGGGCATTTTTACGACTAAAGGGTTGACATTGGTTGATTTTTGGCTGGAGACGCGTATTCTCCATAAGGGATTCAAGAGTATCGCAGGTGTCGATGAGGCCGGACGCGGTGCCCTCTTCGGACCGGTGGTCGCAGCAGCCGTGATACTGCCTGATCGATTCATCCTAGACCGATCCCCGGATTGGCTCGAAGAAATAGATGACTCAAAGCTTCTATCCTCAGTGAAGAGAGAAATGCTGGCCAAGGAGATATTGTCTCACGCCGCCGCTGTCGGCATCGGCTCAGCCACCCACCGAGAAATCGACAAAAATAATATATATTGGGCCTCGTTGATGGCCATGAGACGAGCCATCCAGATATTGACTCCACACCCTGAATTTCTGTTGGTTGACGGTTTTCGCTTAAATGGTGTACATTATCCCCAGTTAAGTGTTCCTCAAGGAGACAAAAAAAGCAAAACCATCGCTGCTGCTTCCATCGTTGCCAAAGTCTTTCGGGATGAGATGATGAATCGGCTGGATAAGATTTATAAGGGATACGCCCTTTCCCGGAACAAGGGATACGGAACGAGGGAACATTTCAAAGCGCTGAAAGAAAAGGGGCCGACACCACTCCATCGCCGGAGTTTTAACCTTAAGAAGCAGGACCATGTACTCTAAAAAAGATAAAAAAAAGATCCTTGAACTCGCCGAAAAATATGTGAAGAAGGGAAAACTTCAAGAGGCCATCCTGGAGTACCAGAAGTTATCCACAGCCGATCCTCATGATCTGAATTTGAGGAGTATCATCGGAGATTTATATATTCAGTCAGGCCAGAAGGACAAGGCGATCACCGAGTTTAAAAAAACCGTTCAATTGTACGAAAAAAAGGGTTTAGTCAATCAATCCTTGGCTATCTACAAGAAAATGAATAGGATAGATCCGAAGGATACCGAGACCGCGATCAAACTGGGCGGCTTACTCCAAAACCAGGGATACCTCCAAGAGGCCAAGAAGAAGTATTTAAGCGCCGCCGACATCTTGAGAAAAACAGGGAAGATCAAAGAAGCCATTAGTTGTTTTGAAAAAATTCTAAAAATTGACACGGAGGACTATCAGGCAAAAATCTTCCTCGCCGAACTGTATTCGAATGAAGGAATGATCCCCATGGCGGTCAACGAGCTAAATGAAGTGGCCGAACAGAAGATAAAAAATAATGAGCTAAAACAAGCTAAAGAGATTCTCATCAAGGCGAAATCGCTCCAAGAGGATGAGTTGAGGACGCTGCTGAATCTCATCGAGATATTCAAAAAACAAAACAAGAAGCAAGAGGCCATGGGTTTTCTCGATGATGTCTTGAAAAAGGATGAGAACAACCTCCAAGCCCTCGGAGTCATGGGAAACCTACTCTATGAGAGCCGCGAGTTCTCCAAAGCAGAGGAAACGTTCAAAAAGATCATCTCCCTTCGGCCCAAAGATGTGGAGGCCCGAGTCAAACTGGGAAGGATCCATGTTCAGGAAGGGAATCTCGATGACGCCTACAACCTCTACGAACCTCTAGTAGATTCTCTGCTCAAGAGGCAAAAAGATGATAAGGCCATCGGGCTTTTAGGTCTCATCCTGGCCACGAAAAAGGCCCATCTAAAGACGTTAGACAAGTTAGCGTCCATCTATAAATCGAAAAAACAGGTCGACAGCGTGGCCCTCGTCTACAAGGCCATCTTAAATGAGTGCCGAAAAAAGGACTGGAAGGAAAAAACTCTTGCTACCTTAAAAGAGATACTGAAGGTTTTTCCGATGGACGAGGAATATTACTCTGAGTACAGAAAGTTGAAAAGACAGATGGGATTATCCGAAGAAGAAGTGCCTGAGGAGCCCCCAGTTATTCTCAACGAGACCAAAGAGATTATAGCGGAAGGTTTCGGGCAGGCTGATTTGTATGTCGAGCAGGGATTGATCAGGAACGCCCGAAGGATTCTCGAAAGCTTAAGGACTAAGTTTCCTGATGAAAGCGCTATAGAAAATAAAATCAAAACCTTGAACCAAATCTCTCCAAAAGTCAAGAAAGATGAGATTCCGGCTCGGTTGGAAAAAGTGGCCGAGGAAGAAATCCATAAACTCGGAAAAGATATCAAAAGAAAAAAACGGATGCCGCGCTCTGGGCTCGAAGAAGGAGAAGAAACGCTCACCGCGGCCGATGTATTTGCTGAAACCGATATCATCCCGATAATTTCGCAAGATGAAAAAGAGCTGAAATACTATGAGCTGGCAGGAAGAGTCAATGAAGAATTAAAAAGCATCCAGCGGATTTGCCATCGGCAGATCAAAGGGGATACGACAGATGTGGAAAAAGAGCTGTCGGAGATCGTGGCCATATTCAAGAAAAATGTGCAGCAAAAGATCGATAAGAAAGATTATGAGAGTCATTTTAATCTGGGTATCGCTTATCTAGAGCAAGGACTCCTTGACGAAGCTGTAGAAGAGTTACAGCTCGCCTGCCAGAGTGAGAAGAGAAAAATCGATTGTTTCAGCATACTGAGTCACTGCCATAAAAAGAAAAAGGAATACAAAAAGGCCTTGGAGTGTCTCGAACACGCCCTCGATTCGACCAAGAAAGGGACAGGCCAGTATTATGGACTCAAGTATGAGATGGCCTCCCTGTATGAGGTGATGCAGGAAAAAAAGAAGGCGTTGACCGTCTACTGTGAGGTCAAAAAATGGAATCCTCAGTACCGAGACACAGCAGATAAGATTGAGAAACTCGAGAAGGCTAGACGAAGCTAAAATCTAGCCGGTCCTTTCCCCCTCTTATTCCCATCTAACATTGATTATTCTTGAGCGTTTGCGAAGGAAGGATGAGAATAATCCCTCCGGATGACGTTTTTTGTATTGTCCCAAGGCGATATCAGGCCATGACGATCAAACTTCTCAGGAGAGTTTTGGATTTTATTCGACTGGAGACGTCTTCTGATCGAATCTCTGTCGTGTTGATGGATGCCAACGACCGAATTGTCTTCCAAGACGCACGGCCCCTTTCTCGGGCAGAGGATGATTCACACGGGAGTGAAATCATTCGCAAAACCCTAGATCTAAGACAGCCGATAATCATCAAAGACCTCAGTAAAGATCCTTGGCTTGTCAAGCGAGATGAGAGAGGATTCAAGCAAAAGGGAAGTCTTCTCTGCATCCCGTTCAAGCTCGAGAACAAGGCCCCGGGAACGCTGTCCCTAAGGAGGACGGTCACTTCGCATCCCTTTTCCTGTCAAGATCTTAAATTCGCACTCACATTTTTGAGACCCATTCAATTGATACTGAGGAGCTGTGCTGATTTGGAAGACCTCGCTTGCCACTCTGTCAACGAGCCGGCATCCCAATTCGTCGGGAAAGGGGAAGCTTTTTATCGTCTCCTTGATTTGATTGACAGGATCAAGGATAGAGATGCTCCTGTGTTCATCTATGGCGAAAGCGGAACAGGAAAGGAGGTCGTCGCTCGAGCTATTCATCAAACTGGCTCTAGGCGTGAAGGAAAGTTTGTGGCCATCAATTGTGGAGCCATACCTGATCTTCTTTTGGAGAGCGAATTGTTCGGTTATGCTCGAGGTTCATTCACCGGAGCCCTGAGGAATAAGCCTGGCCTCATCGAAGAAGCCAACGGAGGAACCTTCTTTTTGGATGAAATCTGTGATCTTTCGCTCCCTCTCCAGGCCAAACTCCTTCGCCTTCTCCAAGAGAACGAAATCAGAAGAATCGGCGAGAATCATACTCGTCGGGTGAATGCCAGGTTTATAAGCGCCACCAATAAGAACATCGATGATCAGATGCGATCAGGTCATTTCAGAGAAGATCTGTACTACCGCCTCAAGATCATAACGATCGAACTCTCTCCCTTAAGACGGAGACAAGAAGATCTCTTTTTTCTTTTAAATTATTTCTTGGATAAGTACTGCCAAGACATGGGACGTGACAGAGCTCATTTTTCACCTCGCGCTCTTGAACTCCTCCTAGATTATTCCTGGCCTGGTAATGTCCGAGAGCTCCAGAGCGAAATTCAGAGGTGCCTCATCCTTATCGGCGATGATGAATTGATCACGGAAGATGTTCTTTCCTCAAAGATCAATCCTCAGGGGGAGATATTTAGGCCGACGAATACCCGTTTTTCGCAGGCTAAAGCGGAATTCGAAAAGCGCTTTTTGAGTCAGGCCTTAATCCGATGTGATTACAACAGGGCTAAAACGGCTGAAAACCTCGGGTTGAGCAGACAGGGGCTCTTCAAATTGATCAAGAAGCACAACATCACGCTGCCCCAAAGAGCCAGAAAAACCTGCCGCTCCATCAGGCCCGAGACTTAAAAAAGAGCTCCCTGACAGAATCTGGAAGACTTTTCCAGGCCGGAAAAGGACCGGTCTCCAAAAAGTTGCCAGCTCTTCTTTTTTTTGATACATTTCCTCCCAAATGAGTTGTCCAAAGAAAAAAACCGAGGTATTCCAGTTATCCTGTCCCTGTTGTCATTCCTTACTCTGGATTGATCCAGTGATGCAAAAGGTGATGCAGTTCAAAAAGAAGACCAGGCCGAAGGGTTCCCTGGAGGATTTGCTCCTCAAAGAAAGGAAGAAGAGGCAGGAGTTCGCACGGAAATTCGAGGCCACAGCCGAGCTGGAAAAGAAAAAGCGGAAAAAAGCCGAAGAGCAGTTTGAGAAGGCTTTGACCCGGGTAGAGAACGACGACTAGAAGTCGCCCTCAACTCCCTATCTGGGTCTCGTCATCTCTGATCTTAGGAGCCATCGTGAATCCCGTGAATCCATAAAGAGCCAAGATGATGACTGCGGCGTAGTTCATGATGGCCCACGGGAGATAGCTAAAGGTCGAAACTCCGATCGTACCGGTGATGTAAACGCCGGCCATACTCCACGGGATGAGGGGTACGATGATGGCTCCGCTTTCCTCGATGATGCGTGATAAATTCTTGGCAGCGAGTTCCTTCTTTTTATAAACGGGAGCCAAGAGTTCTCCAGGAATGATCATCGATAGGTAAGAACTTCCCGTCACCAAGGCAGTGACCACTGAGGATCCGATTGTGGTCAGAACGATGCTCCAGATTTTATTGGCAAACTTCATCACCCTATCCAGGATGACCGAGAGGAGTCCTGTCCTCTGCATGATGCCCCCGAAGCTAAAGGCCGTGAAGGCGACGAGCTGGGTTTCCATCATGCTCATCATTCCTCCTCTCGAGATGAGCTGATCCACTTTTAGGACTCCGGTTTGGGCTTGATAACCGGTGTTCATGGCTGTGGCCACATCGGGGACAGAGGCCTTCTGAAAGATGATGGCCAGGGCGCCGGCGACAAAGGAGGAGAGGAGCATCCCCGGTATGGTGGGTTTCTTGGTGAAAGCAAAGAAAAAAACGATCGCCATCGGAAGAAGAAGGAGAAGATTGAACCGAAAATGTGTCCTTAAGGTCTGGGTGATGATATCCACGATTTCCGATTCCACTCGGCCTTCCCCGTACCGCAGTCCAACCAGGAAATAAATCAGCAGTCCCAGAAGCCAAGCCGGCGTAGCCGACCAAAGCATGTGCTTGATGTGGTCGAACAGGTTGCAACCCGCGGCGACTGGGGCCAGGTTTGTCACATCGGAAAACGGAGACATCTTGTCTCCGAAGTAGGCTCCGGCCACGATCGCCCCCGCGGCCGGACCGAGAGGAATTCCGAGTCCAATGGCAATCCCCATGAAGGCCACACCCAGCGTGCCGATCGTTCCCCATGATGTTCCTGTAGCCAAGGAGGTGATCGAGCAGACAAAACAGGCCGTCACCAGGAAAAACTTGGGAGAGATAAGCTTCAATCCGTAATAAATCACCATCGGGATTGTGCCGCAGGCAATCCAGGAACCGATGAGAATACCGACACAGAGCATGATCAGGATAGCCGGCATGGCTTTGTGAATGCTGTCGACGATTCCTCTTTCCATATCCTGCCATTTGAAACGTAAGAACAGGCCGAGGCAGCCGGTGATGAAGGCGGCGGCCACGAGGAGGACTTGGGGACGGATTTGGTAGATACCGTAGCCGACTCCCAGCAGAAGCCCCATAGCGATCAAAGGCGTAAGAGCAATAGCCAGGCTGGGCTCCTTTGTTTTTCGTTGATTTTTTTTGGTTGATGTACTCATTAATCTTTCCTTTAGAATGATCAGGCCCCGATATCATCAGTTATGATATGTGGAGAAGGTTCCTCGGGCGATCAGGTTTTCCTCTTCAATCACCCGCCTTCCCATAACGATGAAATCGGTGATGTTGTCATCAGAATCAAGGAAGAGAAGATCGGCATCCTTGCCTTCTTTGACCTCTCCCTTGTTTTCGAGTTTATAGAACAGAGCGACGTTGGAGGAGAAGAGCTGTAGGGCTTCTTCGCGGGATATGATCTGATTCTTGATCAAGAATCGGAGGTTTGCGAGGAGAGACTTTTGAGTGGCGATGGTCAGGCCGGCAAGATTGCCGTCTGGGTCGAAGACAGGAAAACTACCGTTGCCATCGGAACTTACCGTGATCCGGGACAGAGGAGCCTTTTTTTTGAGGCATAACCGGATAGCTGTAGCGATGCTTACTTCTGAGTCATCGGTCCCTGGATCAACACCGGCAGTCAGATCGATATATCCTCCCTGTTGGATAAAATCTATGGCTTCTTCCAACAATTCAGGATTGCGGTTGACATGGGTGGGGATGACTTGAGTCGGGGGGATTTCTGTCTCTTTGATCAACCTGAATAGCATCTCTAATCTCCGAGTGCCGTCACCCAAATGAAGATGGAGAACACCGGCTTTCCCGCCCAGCATTCCGCCGACGCGGCACTCGGCAGCCAGGCGGGCGATTTCTTCGAATGTGGGTTGGGATGAGCGGTGGTCAGATACGGCGATTTCTCCAGCCCCGATGACTTTTTCGATCAGAACCAAGTCTGACCGAACGCTTCCTGTGATCGTCACCACGGGAATTTGATAAGAACCCGAGTAGATAAAGGTCGAAACGCCCTCTCTCTCCAGCCCTCGGGCCTTGGCCAGGAGAGATTCCATGTGCCGTGTTGTCCCGTCCGTCCCTAAACAACCGACGACTGTCGAAACGCCGCTGCGGAAGATATCCTCAGCCTTGATTTCCGGGGCCCGCGTGGCCGGTCCTCCCTCGCCACCTCCACCGAGAATATGGACATGACTGTCGATCAAGCCGGGGACGATTGTTTTTCCCGAGGCATCAATGGTTTGAACGTCCAGACCGTCGATGCGGATCTGTCCTGGCTGCGTGATGGCTCCGATCTTGCTACCCAGGATAAGGATGTCTTTTTTCCCCATCGGGGCTGGGGAAAAAACCTCGCCGTTTCTTATCAAGGTGACCATCTTTCCTCCTCGCCGTGTACTCATGAC
>CAYGBF010000283.1:0-10447 GCA_964348035.1 uncultured Eubacteriales bacterium
GGCTGAAATACTGATCGACCGTGATCATGGGTTGGAATTCGCTGCCCATCTTCAGGAAAAAGTTGCAGGCGAACGGAAAGGCCACGAAGTAGCCGAAAGCCGCTCCCAGGAGAAAAAAGAAGGTCGTAAAAATCACGAAGGGATAGACATATTTCTTTTCCTTCCTGTACAACCCCGGGGCGACAAAGAACCACAGCTGCAGGAAGATGTAGGGAGAGGTGAACAGGATGGCGGCGAGGAACGAGACTTTGATGTAGAGCATGAAGGGGGCTGTGAGGTGGGTGAAGACCAGCTTTGTTTCGGGGGGAAGGTACTGGGTAACAGGTCGAGCCAGGATGTTGTAGATGTCCTTGCTGAAGAACCAGGCTGGGATGACGGCGATGACGACGGCCACGAAGGCGTAGAAGATTCTTTTCCTGAGTTCTCCGAGATGTTCGAGGAAGGTCATCTCGTCAGGGATTTTCTTTCCCTTCCTCATTCCCTTCCAGATCCTTTTCGATATCTTGTTTGATGTCTTTGAATTCTTCGGTCTGGATTTCTTCTTCTATCTTTTCTTTGATCTCGTCCGAAGTTTTCCGGAATTCTCTGAGAGCTCTTCCTATGGACCGGCCGACTTCGGGGAGTTTTTTCGGGCCGAAAATCAGAAGCGCAATAGCCAGGATGATCAGTAATTCTGGAAATCCGATGTTGCCAAACATTCTTATCTCTCGAGAAAAGGCATAGAAAATATAGCCTTTAAGTGGTGATAAGTCAAGGGATGCCTTCCTGTTCCTGTTCTTCTCTGTCATTCCAGCGGAGGCTGGAATCTAGTCTTATTATAATAAGAGTCTTTTTTTTCTGGTTTTCCGCCTTCGCGGGACCAAGCCTGGATCCCAGCCGCAGCCTGTGCCCGCACCTGCCTGCGCAGGTGCAGGCTTCAGCGGGTGCTGGGATGACGGGATGGGAACTCGTTACCAGCCGAAGCCTGTGCCAACGTAGGTTGGTGCTGGAATGACAGGAATGGAAGGGCATCCATTCTCTCTGGCGATCTTTACAATCCCAGGAGGGTTTGGTAGTATTAAAAGTCGCAAAAATGAAACGAAAATTCTTTATCTTTGCCTTGATGGCCTTGATCCTCATCGTCCTTCCCACCCGAGAAGAAGATGTCTGGCGCATTTCCCTCCAAAAACTGTCCTCGATCGTAGAGCTCATCGAGGAGAACTATTATAAGGATACCGATCACGATGAGCTCATGTATTCCTCAGTCAGAGGAATGGTCCAGACTCTCGATCCCCATTCCTACTTTCTCGATCCGAATCACTTCTTCCGTTTGAGGGAGGAACATGTCGGTAAGTATTTCGGTCTGGGAATCCTGATCACCAAGCAGGAGGATCGGCTGGTCGTTGTCTCCCCTATCGAAGGGGGACCCGCTTACCGATTAGGCCTCCAAGCGGGGGACATCATCTCCCACATCGAGGGAGTCAGCACCAAGCCCATAACCAGCTACCAAGCCATGCAGAAGCTCAGGGGGCCGAAAGGAACACAGGTCACGATCACCATCGTCAGAGATGGGTTGGAAGACCCTTTTGATGTCACCATCGTCAGAGAAGAGATATCGCTTCACAGCGTCCCGTATTCCTTTATCCTGCAGGATGACATCGGGTATATTTTTATCCGCAATTTTTCATCCACTACTACCCGCGAATTCAAGGAGAAGATGAAGACCCTAGTCAAACAGGGCATGGAGAAGCTCATCCTGGATCTCCGGGGCAACGGCGGCGGCACCTTTTTTCAGTCCATAGAACTCTCGGATGAATTCCTGCCGAAGGGAGCCACAGTCGTTTCTATCAAAGGGCGAAACAGGTATTACAACAGAGAGTTTAAAGCCATGAGGAATGGCCAGTACGAGGATTTGCCCCTGGTCATCCTGATCAACCGCGGCAGTGCCAGCGCTCCTGAAATTTTGAGTGGTGCCGTCAAGGACAACGACAGAGGTGTCATCGTTGGGGAAGACTCATGGGGAAAGGGGCTGGTGCAGACGGTTTTTCCGTTGGCTTCCGACCTGGCTGTGGCCCTGACAACGGCCAAGTATTTTACTCCGAGCGGCCGGTCCATCCAGAGAGATTACTCGTCCCTAGAAGACTATATCTTCAGCCGCCAGGTCGCCGACAAAGAGAGAGAAGTGAAATACACCTCAAAAGGCAGAAAAGTGCTCGGCCAGGGTGGGATTACCCCTGACTATCTGGTTTCCTTTTCCCCCAAGATTATCACATCCCGCCTCTTTGCCAAGGGAGCCTTCTTCACCTACGCCACAAGATTCGCCAACAAAAAAACACCCTTATCCAAAAAGTTCTTGCTCCCTGACGAAAAGAAAGGTGCGGTAACGGGAGAAGAAAAATTCACTCCTCTTCATCGGGATTTCTCCCCAGACTACCGATTCCTCGAAGATTTCTTGATTTATCTCGAGGAAAAAAAGATCGATGTTGACAAAGCTCAATTCGAAGCAGCTCAGGAAGAGATTAAGAGAGAGCTATCCCGAGAGATTGTTTCTGTTATCTGGGGGATGGAGGAGGGGATCAGGGTCTACAGACAGAAAGATCCGGTCGTCTTGAAGGCCCTCGAAGTTCTGGCCCAAGCTGAACGACTCGTCACCGACTTTACTCCGTAACCCTCTCCATAAAATCCCAAAATCTCCTCCGTGAAGAATAAGACCTGATTTCAACTTTTTTTCGGGATAAGGCTTCCTGTATAATGGTTCAATGAGAAAGGAGACCTGTGATGAAGATTGCTCTTGCCTCCGACCATGCGGGGGTTGAACTTAAAAAAGGGATTATGTCCTATCTTGCCGAAAACGGAATCGATCATGAAGACTTTGGCTGTGGACCAGAAGAAAGAGTCGATTACGTGGATTTTGCGGCCAAGGCCATAGAGCATGTTTTAAATAACGACTGTGACCGGGCCATTCTTGTCTGCGGCACGGGCCTGGGCATGGCCATCGTCGCCAACAAGTACAAAACGATAAGAGCAACACCTTGTGTCGATGAATACACGGCCGAGTTGAGCCGCAGGCATAATGACTCCAACTGTTTGACTTTAGGTGGAAGAATCCTTCCTCTGGATGAGGCCTTGAGCATCGTCAGGGTCTGGCTGGACACGGAGTATGAGGCCGGACGGCATCAACAGAGGCTGGGCAAAATCCTCACCCTCGAAGAAAAGAATTTTAAACCCGGATAAAGGGAGACGGAGATGACGACATTCGATGAAAAAATCCAATCTTTAGCCGAGAGAATCGAGAGGAATAATACTTGGAGACAGAAAGAATGTATTAACCTCATTCCATCCGAAACAACGCCCTCCCTTCTCGTCAAGATGTGCGAGATTTCTGACCCGTCCGGCCGGTACGCCGAGCACAGGACGATGAAGGGAGAGGAGATTTATTTTTACCAAGGGACAGATTTCATCCGGGATGTTGAAGAGGAGCTGCGGGAGGAGATGAGGCGCTTTTTCGGATGCACAGAGGTCGAGCTGAGGACCATCAGCGGACAGATGGCCAACGAGGTGGTCTTCAAAGCCATGGTTCGTTTCCTCAACCGAGGCCGGCCGGAGAAAACACCGACCCGCAAGATGTCTCTGGTCATGAATAATGCTCTGACCAAAGGCGGGCATCTCAGCTCCCAGGCGATGGGCGCTCTTTTCAATTTCGTGGCCGAAAGCCCCGAAACCGGAAAGGAAAACGTCATCCATTTTCCGGTCTCCGAGGAAAACCCGTACAAGATAGACCGTGATAAACTGGCCGAGTTCCTTCAAACCCACAAACCTGAACTAGTCATCTTCGGCAAGAGTATGTTCATCTACGAAGAGCCGGTCGAGTTTATTTCGGAGATCGTCAAGGATTGGGAGGTTCGACCGGTCATCATGTACGACATGGCCCATGTTTTAGGGATATACGGGGCGTTCCAGAAGCCTCTCGAAGAAGGGGCCGATGTCATCACCGGGAGCACCCATAAGACCTTTTTTGGTCCTCAGCGGGGGGTGGTGGCGGGCAATTTCCCCAAAGGAAGCCTTTTACGAAAGCTCTGGTTGGACATAAAGGGACGTGCCTTCCCCGGATCGACCAGCAACCATCATCTCGGAACCCTCCTCGCGCTCCTGATGGCCGTCTACGAGATGAACGAGTTCAAACAGGATTATCAGTCCCAGGTCAGGACGAATGCCAAAGCCTATGCCCGGGCCCTGAATGATAAAGGGATTCCTGTGGAAGGCGACGAGCAGGATGGTTTCACCCAGACCCATCAGGTCCTCATCCGGATCAAGTCTTTTGGTCATGGGATGGAGATAGCCCGCAGACTGGAAGAAAACAATATTTTGACCAATTACCAGGCTCTCCCGGATGATGAGACCTTCTTGGAGCCGAGTGGAATCCGGATGGGAGTTCAAGAAATGACCAGGTTCGGGATGAAGGAGGAAGATTTTGACACTCTTGCCGGCTACGTCGCCGATGTCATCATAAGGAACAAAAAGTGCCAGGAGGAGGTCAGTAAGTTTCGCCAGAATTTCCTCGAGATGAAGTACTGCCTCCCCCGGGAAAAAGCCGTTTCTTTCGCTTCGACAATCATGATGAGTGCTTTTCCTGACCCTGATTTTTCGGATCTGTTCCTCCAGAACCTCGAACAAAACCTAAAATAGGAGAGAGAGTAGTCAGTCACCGTTTCTGATTGACGATTAAAATCTTTTTTGTCAGAATGAATCAAAAAAAGGTGGAGTAAAGATGAAGGTATTAATCATCGGCTCTGGCGGAAGGGAGCATGCCTTGGCTTGGAAAGTGGCCCAGAGCCCGAGAGTGAAAAAAGTCTTTTGTGTCCCCGGGAATGCGGGAACACTGGATGTCGCCGAGAATATGGCCCTCGATGTCACCGATCTCAAAGGCCTCAGTCATTTTGCCGAGCAGGAGAAAATCGACCTCACCATCGTCGGTCCTGAGCTTCCGCTGACGATGGGAATCGCGGATGAGTTCGAAGAAAAGGGATTGACAATATTCGGTCCTGATAAAAATGCCGCCCAACTCGAAGGCAGCAAGGTCTTCGCCAAACAGTTCATGGACCGCCACAAGATTCCCACTGGTCACTTCAAGGTGGCTGAATCACCCGACCAGGCTAAGAAAATTTTAGAATCCGGAGAGTTCTCCTACCCTCTGGTCATCAAGGCTGATGGGCTGGCTGCCGGGAAAGGGGTGATCATCTGCCGCAAACTCAACAAAGCGGAAGAAGCCGTAAAATCCATCATGGTGGACAAGACGTTCGGAGAGGCCGGGAACCGGATCATCGTCGAAGAGTTCCAGAGAGGATTCGAGGCTTCGTTTATCGTCATTTCCGATGGAGTGAAGGTCCTCCCCCTGGTGACGACGATGGATCACAAGGCGGTCTATGACGGGGATAAAGGGCCCAACACAGGAGGGATGGGAGCCATCTCCCCTTCTCCTTATGTCGACGAAGAGCTCTTCGATGACATCGTGGAGACCATCGTTTTTCCGACCATAACCCGAATGCTCGAGGAAGGACGAAAATACAAAGGGGTTCTGTACGTGGGTTTGATGCTAACCGATGACGGACCTAAGGTTCTGGAATACAATTGCCGATTCGGTGATCCCGAAATGCAGCCTCAGGTGTTGAGGATGGAGAGCGATTTGGTCGATGTCCTGTTGGCGGCAATTGAGGGAAGAATCATGGAAACCCAGATCAAATGGAGTCAAAATCCCTCGGGGTGTGTCATTCTAGCTTCGGGTGGTTATCCTCTTAAATACACGAAGGGAAAACGCATCGAGGGTCTGAAGGAAGCTTCCGAGACAAAGGGGATTACCATCTTTCATGCCGGCACAGAACTCAGGGAAGACGAGTTCTACACGGCCGGCGGTCGGGTGCTGGGTGTTTGTGCCTCTGAGAAAACCCTGGCCGAGACCATGAAAAAGATATACAGGACGATCTTTAAGATCTATTTTGAAGCCATGCATTTTCGGCGGGACATCGGTGTCGAAAAGGAGGAGTGGACATGAGAGTGACCATATTCATCGGGAGTGATTCGGATTACGAAGTGGCCCAATCGGCGGTGAAGGTTTTTCAGGATTTCAAGGTCGAGTTCGACTTGGAAGTCACCTCGGCCCACAGATCTCCAGAGAGGACTATTAAGCTGGTCAGAGACTTCGAGCAGAAAGGGACAGACGTATTCATTGCCATGGCCGGAAAGGCGGCCCATCTGGCAGGGGTCGTGGCTTCTCACACCGATCGACCGGTTATCGGAGTGCCCGTGGAAAGCTTCGGGCTGGGGGGACTCGATGCTCTCCTCTCGACTGTCCAGATGCCCAAGGGTGTCCCGGTGGCCACGATGGGACTGGGCAAGTCTGGAGCCGCCAACGCGGCTTTTCTCGCCATCCAGATCCTGGCCCTTAAAGACAGCGGACTGAAGAGAAAGTTTAAGGCCTTTAAGAAGAAATTGGGCTCTCAGGTAGAAGAAAAATCCGAAAAGCTCAAAGAAAACATATGAAATCCTTCTCCATCCAGACCTTTGGCTGCCGTGTGAATCAGGCCGAGGCCTTTCTTTGGGCCGATGAACTCCAGAAGCAGGGCTGGCGCTTCGAAAAAGACAGCACGCGGAGCGACCTGGTCTTGATGAACACCTGCACCCTGACCCAGAGTGCGGACAGAGACGCGAGGAAATTCATCAGGTCTGTATCCCGCTCGAACCCTAACGCGCGAGTGATAGTAACCGGGTGTTACGCTCAGAGAAGCCCAGAAGATTTTAGGGAGCTTCCTCAGGTCTGGAAGGTTCTAAGCAACGCGGAAAAACTCAACCTTGTCTCTCAGGTATCTTCCTGCTTAAGTCATGCAGGGCCCGAGCCCCTGCTTCCCTTCCGGTCCCGGGCCTTGGTCAAGATCCAGGACGGGTGTGATTTCCGCTGCACGTTCTGCATCATCCCTCAGGTCAGAGGACAGAGCCGGAGTGTGAGCCAGGAGAAGATCCTCTCTCAAATCAGGGAACAGATCGATCAGGGATTCAAAGAAATCGTGTTGCCCGGGATCCATCTCTGCTCTTACGGTCAAGACTTCGATCCGCCATCCTCCCTTCTTGACCTCTTGAGAAAGATCGAGAATCTCGATGGATCGACATGGGTGAGGCTGAGTTCGCTCGATCCCCGGTACTTGAGTCTACCGTTTTTGAAACACATGACCAAAAGCGAAAAGATCTGTCCCCACTTCCACCTTTCTCTTCAGACTGGTTCGGACCGGATTCTGGGGCTGATGGGAAGAAAAATCCGAGGCCGTGATTTCGAGAGAATCCTGGCCTATATTCGGAATCGCGATCCCTTCGCCGCCTTAGGTACGGATATTATCGTCGGCTTTCCTGGTGAGTGTGAGGACGACTTTACAGCGACCTATGAATTTTTAACTCGTTCACCCCTTACCTACTTCCATGTGTTCACCTATTCACCACGCCCCTTGACCGAAGCCGCTTCCTGGTCCCAAGTAGATACGAAGGTCAAGAAGGAGAGGGCAGCCCGGTTGAGAAAATTGGCTGGGATAAAAAACTTGGCGTTCCGGAAGCAGTGCCTCCGCAGAGAATTCCCAGGAATCGTCATCAAGAGAGAGAAAGATCATACCCAAGTCTTGACCAATAATTACATCAAGGTTCGCGTGCCATCGTCGCGGATACAAGAGCGGAGTGAGGTCGAGGTCAGGATCACCAAAGTCACTCCTAAACTCACAGAAGGAAAGATCATCCGAGCCTAGGTCTGTATACTTAGAGAAATGGCCCTTTCCCTTTCCTTTTATTCTCGTCCTACGCTTGATGTCTTGACAGATATCATCGGGATGGTCTTGGTTCACCGGTCAGAGCAGGGAACGACTTCGGGCGTCATCGTGGAGGCCGAGGCTTACGGAGGAGCGGATGACCCGGCCTCGTGTGGTTCTCGGGGAAGGACCAAAAAGAGCGCTCTGCTCTACGGTGAGCCGGGGATAGCCTTTGTCTATGTTTGCTACGGTGTCCACTTCCTGCTCAACGTCGTCACCGAGGAAAAGGATTTTCCGGCGGCGATTCTGATCCGGGCGGTCGAGCCTCTTTCTGGAATCCCCTTGATGAAAAAGAGGAGGGGAACCCAAACCCTGCTGAATTTATGTTCCGGGCCAGCCAAGCTGTGTCAAGCTTTCGGCATCGACCTGTCGCTTAACGGCCTAACAGTGTATTCGCAGCGGTCTCCGCTCATTCTAAAGACGGGAGACAAAACGGGGATTGAGCTGGCCTGGAGTCCCCGGATCGGAATCCGGGAAGGGAAAGAGAGGTTATGGCGGGCCTCGATTAAAGGCAGCCCGTATGTTTCTGTCAAATCGCTTTAATTTCCCCGACCAAGAGGTTAAAATAGACCGCGATGAGCCGAGTCATTCTCCTTCCCCCTGAGATTTCTCAAAAAATTGCTGCCGGTGAGGTGATAGAACGTCCCTTCTCTGTCGTCAAAGAACTGGTCGAAAACTCTCTGGATGCCGGTGCGTCTGAGGTGAAAGTGGGCCTGGCGGAGGGAGGGAAAAAGCTCGTCCGAGTGACCGATGACGGATCGGGCATGAGCCGTGAAGACGTCAAAGTCTGTTTTGAAAGACACTCGACGAGCAAAATCTCGACCGAGGGAGATTTGGGTGAAATCGCCACTCTCGGGTTTAGAGGAGAAGCCCTTCCCAGCATATCGGCCGTTTCCAGGCTGGTTTTAAAAACAAGCGAAGGAAAGGATGAGAAAGGAACATTCATCGAGAGGGAAGGGGATAACGTTCTCCAGATCCAGGACGTGGGCTTTCCCAAGGGAACGATGGTCGAAGTCAGAGACCTGTTCTTTAACCTCCCTCCGCGCCGGAAGTTCCTCCGCACGGAAAGATCAGAGCTTTCCGCCATCGTCAAGTACATGACATCGGTCTGCCTGGCTTATCCTCGAGTCAGGTTTTCTCTGACTCATGGGAAGAGAGAGATCTTTAATTATCCTGCGGTTAAAAGCCTCAAAGAGAGGATTTTTCAGGTTTACGGGAGCGCCATCCTGGAAAGACTGATGGAGATCGACTACGAAGAAGGGGATTTTCGACTTCATGGGTTCGGTTCTTCACCGCCCTCAGGCCGCTCGGACCGAGCTCGCCAACTCTTCTATGTCAACAACCGCCCTGTCAAGGACAGGCTTCTCCAGGCTGCCATAAACCAGGCCTACAAGTGATTTTTGGAGAAGGACCGCTTTCCAGAGGCCTTCCTGTTTATCGAATGTCCCTTTTCCATGGTGGATGTCAACGTCCATCCCACCAAAGCCGAGGTGAGGTTCAAAGAATCGCAGGCCGCTTTTCACCTGGTTGTAAATGGTATCAGACGGGCCATGATCCAGCATCAAGGTATTAAAGAGATATACCCGACTCAGACCGAGGAGCCAGTCTTCAAGATACGAGAAAAAAGGCCTTCTCCTCCGATCGAAAGAGCGGAAGGGGAAAAGGAAAGAAGAGAAGGCTTATTCCCGACTCCTTCTGCGGAGGAAAAAACCTATCCTCGCATCCTGGGACAGTACCTGAACCTGTACATCGTCGCCGTAACCGAGGAGGGAATCCTGATTATCGATCAGCACAACGCCCACGAAAGGATTCTGTTCGAAAAATACAAAGACATAAACAGGAATAAAGAGTGGCCGAAAAGACTAGCCCTCTTTCCTCTGCTCATGGAACTCGCGCCTTCCCAAGTATTAAGCCTCGAGGAGAATAAAATCCTGTTGGAAGAAGCCGGTTTCAGCGTAGAAGAGATGGGTGGGCAGAGCTTTGCCTTGAAAGAATTCCCGGATATTTTTAAAGAGGAGGAAGCCGAGGAGATCTTCCTTTCCCTCCTCGAAGAAATGAAAAAGGAAAAAATCGATGATCGAGGAGAGAAACTCCTGGCAACCCTGGCCTGTAAAACAGCTGTCAAGGCGGGGGAAGTTCTTCCTCTGGACAAGATGAATTTCCTGGTCGAAGAGCTTCTCCGGACATCGAATTCATCGCTCTGTCCCCACGGAAGGCCGATCGTCGTCAAGATAGAAAAGAGGGAGATCGAGAAGGGGCTGAAGCGGGGTTGAAATTGACAACTCCCCGAGGTTTTGCTAATATTATCGCGCCCTTTAACCAGGGAAAACGTTCCCAACTGCTGACCTGGAACCCCTATTACCGATCAGGAAATCGCGGGGAGTGGCGCAGCCTGGTTAGCGCGCCTGCCTTGGGAGCAGGAGGTCGTCGGTTCAAATCCGATCTCCCCGATTTGGTTTTCGATCTGGACATAGAGGTTCAAAAGGAAAGCTCGACAATAAGAGCGCGCCTGTAGCTCAGTCGGATAGAGCAGCTGCCTTCTAAGCAGCGGGTCGGGAGTTCGAGTCTCTCCAGGCGCGCCAGGCTTACCCCTTATTTTTCAACAGTTTTCCTCAGGATTTATTTTC
>CAYGBF010000284.1:0-6583 GCA_964348035.1 uncultured Eubacteriales bacterium
ACTGATTCCAAGACTTTGATAACCCCAAAAATCGAAAGCAAAGGCCAATCCTCCGAAATCGGGCCTTGTTTAAGGAATCTTCGAGCGAACTGAATGGCTACTCTTCCCCATGATGATTTGTAACCCATGAATATTTGATAGAGATGATATGTTTTATTGTTGTCTTGTTTTTCATAATCGCCATAGGCTTCGATATATAAATTCGGATTCGGCTTAAATCCTATTTGCCCATACAATTTTTTTCCTCTGTTCGTTTCTGAACCAACCGATGCTCCATTACCATACATTATTAAATAGGAAATTTTTTCCTTCTGATCTAAGGTTCCACTCAAGGAAAAGCCAAAATCTCGAGTCGGGCTGAATTTATGCAGATCAAAAGGCGTTTTTTCAACCGCCCTGTATCCCCAATAATCGACGATATTCATCTCAGTTGGGGTGGGGATAATGCCGAATTTAAAATTATGTCTTCTCATGCTATAACTCAAATAAGCGTCTTTTACAATCGGAGTTAGCTTACTTTTTGAAATGAAATCTCCTGCTGATTTCATCTCAAGTCTTAGCCGCATTTTGATCTTCTCTGATAGATCATTGTTATAAGTCAAATAGATCCTTCGAAACCAGAAGCCATGATTTCCTTGAATTGTCTTATCATGGTGATTTACGGCGTAGAAATAATCTGAAAACATCAAGCCTTTTATCGTTCCTTGTGAAAATCCCGTTTGGTTAAGAGAGACAATTATGACTAAAATCAGCAGGATTGAGTTGAATTTCCATCGGTGTTTTTTCTCTCTTCTCATCGAGTGATAATTCATTGTGCCTCCGGGTCTTTTCATCAAGCTGGCCTCATCCAAAAGGAACCCTCTTTTTTTACGTACTAATCTATGACTTACACGTGATATGTCTTTTTTAATGGTTCTCTTCCATATTGTGTGGGTAAGAGAGTTTAATCATACCATCGAGACATGCTAATATTCAACGTAAGCACATCGATTGAAGGAGAGGTCTTGATGGATGAATATTCACTTTTTACCGTTGCCTTGGGTCTTGAGAAGCCCTGGAAAGTGGTAGACATAAAATTCTCAAAGGATAAAGGGCGCTTAGATCTAAACATTGATTTCCAAAAAGGGGCTACTTTCCCTTGTCCTTCTTGTGAGGAAGGCCACTGTTTTGTGCATGATACCAAGGAGAGGACATGGCGGCATTTGAACTTTTTTCAATACGAGACCTATTTACATGCCCGGGTACCCAGGGTTGGATGTCTGAGATGCGGTATCAAGCAAGTGGAAGTCCCTTGGGCTCGGCCTGGAAGCGGTTTTACGTTGCTGTTTGAGATGCTGGTTTTGCAATTGAGTCGTGAGATGCCTGTGGCCGGGGTTGGAGCGTTGGTGGGGGAACATACGAATCGCATTTGGCGGATACTTGGTCACTATGTGGAGCAGGCACGCCGGCGGACAGATCTTAGTTTTTTTCACGTTTTAGGCATAGACGAGTTCACTGTTCGCAAAGGACACGAATATATGACATCTTTCAGTGATATTGATGCCTCCCGTGTGATATTTGTTGGCGAGAGCCGGAGAAAAGAAGTCATAGAAGAGTTTGCCGATGATCTGAAAGAGAGAGGGTACGACTTGAAGAGCATCGATTTGATTTGCTGTGATATGTGGGATCCTTATTTGAATGGTATTTGGAAGCATATTCCTGAGGCGAATATTGTTTTCGATCGGTTTCATATAATGAAACAGATGAACAAAGCGATAGAGAAGGTCCGGTGGGCGGAGCAGAAAACCAATAAGGAGCTGAAAAAGATACGATACATATGGCTTAAGAATCCGAAAAATCTCACAGACAAACAGGCAGAACAATTGACGGACCTGAAGAAGCTGGATCTGAAGACCGCACGGGCCTATCAAATCAAGCTGGCTTTGTCTCGATTTTGGGAGATCAAAGAGCCTAATGAAGCGGAGCATTATCTGAAAAAATGGTACTTTTGGGCGACCCACAGCCGTCTGGATCCAGTAATCGAAGTGGCTCGAGGGATCAAACGATACTGGCAAGGTGTTATCAACTATACGCTCTCCCGAATAACGAATGGCGTTGTAGAAGGCCTTAATTCCAAGATCAAAACAGCAATGAAGAGAGCCTATGGATTTAAACAAACTCAATATCTAAGGACCATAACATACTTGGTTGCGGGTAAATTATGTTTCGATTAGTTACCCACACAATGTGGAAGAGAACCTTTTTAATTAAACTGAAATTACTTTCCCAAGGTGTTCATTATAGATTTTCATCGACAAATATACAATGACTTAATGGCTGTACAAATATCTCTTGCTGACAGTCTAATTATCTCATAGAATATGTCTTTGATATGACCCAGGAGGTGAAAATGGACAGGAGACGAACAGTCATTCAAGTGGCCAGCCTTGCGTTCTTGTTATATCTGGCACTTCCCTCTTTTACTCAGCCTGAGGCGACGGTCAATGAACTCGTCACAAAAAACATTCAAGCTGCAGGAGGAGTTGATAAATTGGCCAGCGTCGAGAATTTTTCTTTTAAGGCCGGTCCAAGGACTTTCTATTTTTCCTCTGCAGGTCAGATGAAAATCCAAACTGAGATGAACAAGCCCATAGTCACCGAAGTGATCTTGGTCGATAATGATAAAGTTCAGAGAAACTGCTACAACAACATCAGCAAATTCGAGAGACTCCAAAAAAGCATCTACCAGACTTTAGCCAAGCTGCGCAGCGGCGTATTCACCCTGGCCCGTTTTAAAGATGAGCTCGAGTATGGAGGTTTAAAAGCTTTCGGCCCCAAAAAACATCACCTGTTGACGACCAAGATCGATGAGTTAGAAGTGAAATTCTACCTGGATTCCGAGGAATACACGATCAAAAGAATCGTTTTCAAGGGCTATACCCCAGGAGGTGACAAATACGAGATCAATCACGATTATGGAGTTTACCAAGAAATTGAAGGCTTCAACATTCCTTCCTCTTGGTTTGGCTCTCAAGTGGGAACCCGGGGACAGCTTATCGAGGTTTCGGAGGTGACATTCAATCAAACTCTACCTGACGATTTCTTCTCCACGCTGGAGGTCAACGTGGGAGAGGTTAAAATCGAAGAAGCCGGGCTGAGCGGAGCCGTTGTGGAAGTCGAGTTTCGCCGGGGGGTGCTGATAATTGGGACCAACTGGACGAGCAAATGTGTCCAGAAGGCCGGGTTTAAAACAAACGATACACTCATCCTTTCCGCTGGCGGCAAGGACATCGACATCGAATTTCATGAGTCACAGCCGCCGAGGAATGCTCTGGGACCAGGCGCAAAAATCATGCTTCCGAACCGCCGCGATGAGAATTATCTCGTTTACCTCTGGTCAGAGGAATTCAAAGACCTGGCAGAAGCACTCTCACCCCTGGCGCCGATCCAGGTTAAGAAGAAATAAAAGGAGGAGACACATGGCCAATTTAAGCCGTCGCAATTTCATAACCGCGATGACTTCAGGTCTTATGGGATTGGGCCTGACCAAAAACGTCAATGGTGGTCCTGGTCCAGGCCTGGATGCGTCGGGACCTCTCAAAATAAAAAAATACAATCCTCTGGGAAACACGGGTCTAAAAGTCGCCGATGTCAGCTGTGGGGCGATCTCGTTTTTCGAACCAAACGTCTTGAGGTATGCCTTTGACTCTGGAGTCAATTACTTTGACACGGCCGAGGGGTACATGCGGACCAAGAGCGAAAGCTTTATCGGACAGGCCCTCAGTGATATCAGGGATAAAGTTATCATCACCACCAAGCACGGCTATCGGAGGCCAGAAAAAATAAGAAGAAAAGAGATCATAGACCGCATGGAAGCCAGTCTGAAGAGGATGCAGAGCGACTATGTGGATATTGCCCTAGTCCATGGCCTCGACGACTTGGCCATCCTCAAAAACGAGGAACTGCTGGCGGCTTATGCCCAACTCAAAAAAGAAGGAAAAGTCCGTTTTACCGGGTTCTCCACTCATAATGCCCCGGTGACCCTCAAACAGGCTCTAGACGAAGATTTCGCTCAAGTCATCCTTTTTATCTACAACCACATGGAAGGCCAAGACATCGACCCCCTGATTAAGAAGTTACGCCAGAAGGGCATCGGAACAGTGGCCATGAAGATCTTTGCCGGCGGCAAACATGGAAGCCTTAAATCCCTGATCGACAAGAACACCAGCTATCCTCAGGCGGCTATAAGCTGGGTCCTGAGCAATCGCGCTATCGACTGTATGATCCCGACCATGAGCAGCTATTCACATGTCGAAGAATACGTGGCCGCTTCCGGGAGGCCGCTGAACAGGAAGGATCTGGAGGTCATCGCTTCTTACCAGAAAGAAGCCTACAGTGAATACTGTCGGGTGAGCTGCAGCGAGTGCCTCGCCTCCTGCTCGCAGGGGGTCGCCATAAACGATGTGCTCCGGTTTAAGATGTACTTTGAAGACTACAGGATCGAGAAGGAAGCCCTCTTGAACTATGCCGCCCTAGAGGAAGGGAAAAAGCCGCTCTCCTGTCATGATTGTTCCGGATACTGTGAGTCGACCTGTCCTTACCAGATCAAAGTTAAAGATAAGCTGATTCATGCTCACAATATACTGAGTATTTAGATAGATAGAATTTAGAAGGAGGGTTAAGCATGCGTCAGACTATCTTATTCCTTATCATTTTTTGTTTGGGATTCCTCATCACGTCAGCGGCCAAGGCGTATGAAGTCGATGAGTTCCAGACATCCGAAGGAACATTAAAAATCTTTTTTCTCGGACACGGGACACTCTATTTTCAATTCGGTGATAAGATTATCCATGTCGACCCTGTCTACCGGTATGCCGATTACACCAAGATGCCCGATGCGGACCTCATCCTGGTCACTCATCAGCACGGAGACCACTTGGATGACGTGGCTATCGAAGACTTAAACAAGGAAAACACCGTCATCATCCTGACCGAGAAATGCACCCAGAAAGTAACGACGGGTCAGGTCATGAACAACGGCGAAACGAAAACGGTTCATGGGATGAAGATCGAAGCCGTCCCAGCCTACAACATTGTCCACATGCGTCAAGGCAATACGCCTTTTCACCCTAAGGGAGAGGGAAACGGGTATATCATCACCTTCGGCGATAAGCGCGTCTTCGTGGCCGGAGATACGGAGAACACTCCCGAGATGAAAGCGCTCGAAAACATCGATGTCGCCTTTCTCCCGATGAACCTCCCTTACACAATGACGCCCGAGATGGTGGCCGATGCCGCCAAGGCCTTCCGGCCTAAGGTTCTCTATCCCTATCACTACGGGAACACAGACACCTCGAAACTCGTCGATCTCCTCAAGGACGAAGCCGATATCGAAGTCCGGATAAGGGATATGAGCTAAGAAAAAGCGTCATTCCAGCGGAGGCTGGATCCCTGCTTGTGATGTAGTCTTCAAACCAAATCTGGAGTCACAGCCCAGACAAGCCTCCACGTCTCCTCATACTCCAGGCAGACGACTCCTGAGTTACTGAACTGGACCGGTTGATTCTCCTCTGAGCCGGTCAGGAGTAAAGAGACGAGCTTATCCAAAAACGGCAGATGTCCCACGACGATTAAATCCTTTTCCTCTTGCCTGATGAGTTCAGGCATTTCAGACACAGAATCTAAAGGATTGAGGTCGTCTCTTTCCAGGATGTGTCCGCAGTTGATCTCATTGTCTATGATTCGTGCCGTCTGGACAGCCCTGTGTTTAGGACTGTGCCAAAGGGTGTCGACTTTGACATCTATCCTCTTCAAGAATACGGCAATTTTTTCTGTCTGAGCTTCGCCTTCAGGGCTCAAAGGTCTTTGAGGATCCCTCTCTTTCGGTTGGGCCAGGCCGTGTTGAATGAGGTATAATTTCACCCTTAATCACCTCCCCTTCTTGATTCCATGGATTAATATATTAATGGAATATCTTTATCTAGACAAGGCTGGATCCCTGCCCCACACCTGTCATCCCAGCGCAGGCTGGGATCCAGTAAAATAATTTCCCTTCGCCTGCTCTCCCCGCTTTCGCGGGGACAGGCTGGGTTCCAGCTGGAGTTTACGCCTGTGGAGGGATTACAAGACTGGGTCCCTGCCACCTGTCTTCACAGGTGCAGGCTACGCAGGGAGGTGCTGGAATGACTAGCGGTTGATGATCTCCAAGGCCTTTTCGAGGTATTCATCCCGGCCTTCGATAACGCCTTGGATTGTCCTCTTGAGCGGGACAGTGGGCAGGATGCCGATCAGATGGTGCTGGGAGCCGTCGTGTTTGACAACTTTCATCCCTGTCCAGGTCACCTGAAATCCACCTGGTAGAAGGAAGGGATTTACATTCCCGTTAGTCCCTGCCGTGGGCTGGCCGACGATCTCGCCCAGCTTGTAGTATTCGATAAAACTCAGGAAGGATTCGGCGTAGCTTATCGCTCTTGCGTTCGTCAAGAAAACGACTGTCCCTTCGATGTGAGGTTTTTTCGGTAGAAGCCCCCAACCGTGTTCTTGGAACCCAACGATGTTATCCTGATCAGGATAGATGATCAAAGGAACCCTCATCCAGGCTGTG
>CAYGBF010000285.1:0-2638 GCA_964348035.1 uncultured Eubacteriales bacterium
CGCAGCTACCATTGCGGTTGGAGCAAAGTATTCTTTGATGACTTTTTTCACCGGTTGTTTGGCCAGGATTTTAATGATGAAAAACACATAAAACAACCACCAAACCAAGCATAAAAGAAAAGTATAGATGACCATTGTCAGGTAGTGCCCCATCCCTATCCTGGCTCCGAACTTCACTCCAATGGTTATACCAAAACAGAGGATAAGAGGGATCATGATATAACCTATGAAGCGGCCAATACTGGTAATACTTTTTTGAATCTTGTTTAAGAAAGTATACAGAGGTTGAATCCAAACTGCGATGGCCCCCGCTGCGATGGCGATGAGGATCGAAAGCAACGGAATGGATGCTCCCTGTTTGCCCAGGCTTTGAAACATCTTCATGATCTCTGATGACGGGCTCGAGGCCTCTGTTGAGAAGGGAATTTTGAAAATTAATGAAGAGCAGACGACACCGAGCAGTCCGGCCAGAATGGAACTCAGCATGAACCACAGGATAACCGAACCTGCAAACTTGCCGGCCAGCCCCCGCTTGACGAGAGTGGCAATGGCCGGGCTGAGGGCAAAGAAAATCAGCAGAGGGACGACTTTTATGATGACGTCAATGAATATCCTTGTCGCCGAAGCAATCGGGTTTAAAGCTTGGGCAAATAATCCCCCTACGAGAATTCCGATAATCAAGGCAGCAAAGGTCCATACGTAGCTGGGGATTTTTTTTTGCACGGAGATTCTGTTTCGGTCTAAATTTTTGTCTCTCCCTCCTGGAAGATGACCTTATCATCTACGGTAACTGTTGGATTCCACAGGAGCAGATCATAGTGACAGGCGGTTTTGATTTTCCCCCCCAGTGTAATATTGGTGCCGATTCCGATGTGAGCTGTCTTCAAAACTCCCTCATCATCCAGCATGCAACCTGTTAACCGAGAGTATGGATTAAGTCCGAACCCCAGTTCGGCGATGTTGAAGACCATCGGGTCGTTTAGGCTTTTTAAATTGTCATCCAGAATTTTCGCCTGCTTGCCTCCGATTATTGATTTGATAAAACCTTCCTCGACATCAATTTCTACGGGTTCATCGAGAACTCCGATCCCGATGTAGGGAATGCTCGCATCGATGATAAGCTTGCCTTGAGCGCTTCCTTCAACCGGAGAGACATTGGCTTCAACGTTAGGAACAGGTGAGAATTGACCGGGTTTGACAAGACAGGTCAAAGAGTTTCCTCGTCTTCCCTGAATATCCACCTCCATTTTAGTCCCTTTGGCGGTGGTCAGGTTCAGGCGTTTCCCTTCCTCAAGTTTTTTAGCCAGCGCATCACAGACTGGGGCGATGGCTTCAAAATCTGCTTCGATCCCGCCGTAGACGAGCATGTCATCCCGGAATTGAGTGAGCATCAAACCTCTTGCTCCGGCTTGGACAGCCTCTTTTACGGCTTTAGTATGGGTGATGGATTTACTCACAGGGACCAAAAACACATCTGCATTTTTCATAGCCTCAGCCACGGTTTTTAGAGGTTCTTGACCGTCTCTCTCCCTTGGAGCCAGGAAAATAGTAACAGGTTGGGCCTCTGTTTGATGGGCCGCTGTGACAATGGCTTTGGCAATTTTTTCCATATCGTAATCGGCGATGATCAAAACCTCTTCCCCCGGTTTGACCGAGGCACAGGTTTTTAAAAGTTTTAAGGCCCCTTTGACCATTTCATCTAACATCAGACCCTCCTTTGTGAAAGTCTCGTCTTCATGATGAGGATGCAGCTTTCATCTGGAGGAACGTGACCATAGAGCTCGAACTTATTCGGAATTCCTTAAAGTCCAGCCCCAGGTTTTACAGTTGCCGGGTCAACTTGCTCGTGGCAATGGCCTCGATCTCAACCTTGACGTCTTTCGGTAAGCGGGCCACCTGGACAGCGGCGCGAGCCGGGTAAGGAGCCTTGAAGAATTCGGCGTAGACGCCGTTCATCTTGCTGAAATCGTCCATGTCCTGGAGGAAGACAGTGCATTTAACGACATTTTCGAATGAACTGTCGGCAGCTTTCAGAACAGCCTTGAGGTTGGTAAGAACCAATCGTGTCTGCTCTTCGATGCTGCCCAATTTCAGCTCTCCGGTGGCCGGATCGATGGCAATCTGGCCGGAGGCGAAGATGAATCCGTTGGCTTCGATGGCTTGAGAATAGGGGCCGATAGCCTGGGGGGCTTTGTCCGTTTTGATCTCATTTTTCATCGTCTGACTCCTTTCTTTGGCTGATAGTAGATCAGGGCCTATCAATGCGAGAAGGCCAAGACTGATCAGAGCTTCTCTTCGTTTCATCGAAAGCTCTCCTTTTATGATAAAACAGAAAATTTTACAGGACGGCTCTCCAGCTTTTTTCTCCTGCTCTGGAGATGGCCTTGATCGTGTGAGATCTAGTGGGCATCCTACCTTCCTGGTTTTCCTCATCCTAATCCATCAATAACCAAATATCAACATGGAATTAGATTACGGTTATTCGTCACCCCTAGACGCTTTGATACCCATCAGCTCGAGGAAGCATCCCCAAAACCGTGATAGTAAACCACATTGAGATGTGAAATGGATCAGGTAGGGTGTTGAGAAAACCCTAGCAGGGCCGAGCGGGCACGGCTCCTCTCCTCAGGAGAGGAGA
>CAYGBF010000286.1:0-2994 GCA_964348035.1 uncultured Eubacteriales bacterium
CAGGAAAAAGTTTTTCAAGCTTCTGCTCTTCATCTCCCTCATCCCGGCTATCGTCTTCTTAGCCGGAATCTACATTTCAGAGAGACTCGAGGACTTCCGGTTCATGATGAGAGATCCCTCCGACGATCTCTCGTCCAGCCTTATCCAGATGAATCCATCCTATTTCAAGGCTTACTTCACCAACGACTTCCTGCTGTTCATGATGGTCATGATCCTGGTTTTCTGCGGGGCGGGACTGATCGCGGATGATCTCAAGCACAACGCCCTCCAGCTTTACTTTTCCAGGCCGCTCAAGAAAAAAGACTATTTTTGGGGAAAAGTCTCGGTCATCACCTTTTTTCTCTTCCTGGTCACCCTTGTCCCAGGAATCATCCTGTTCTTGATGAAACTCGTGTTCTCGGGCAGCTTTCGATTCTTTGCCTCCTATCCCTGGCTTCCAGTTTCTGTTGTCATCTATTCCCTGTTCGTCACGGCCTTTTTCGCCTTCTACACCCTGTTCCTGTCTTCGATAAGCAAAAACCGACGCTACGTGGCTATCTTCATCTTCGGACTGTATATTTTTTCTGATATCCTGTTCGGGATTTTTTATGGCATCTTCCGGAGTCAATACTTCAGCCTCCTGTCGATCAAATCCAACATCCAGCAAGTCGGAGCCGTCATCTTCAACCAGCGGACACCCTACAATATCCCCTGGGTGCTGTCGCTGGCCGTCCTGTTCCTCTTCTGTCTGATCGCCGCCGTTGTTCTGAACAAGAGAGTCAGAGGTGTGGAAATCATAAAATGACAGCTGTCATAGAAACGCAAGGCCTTTCCAAGTGGTACGGGAACATCCTAGGATTGAGCGATGTCTCTCTCAAGGTTGAGCCGGGAATCACGGGCATTCTAGGGCCGAACGGGGCCGGGAAATCCACTTTCTTGAAGCTCATAACCGGCCAGATCAAGCCAAATATCGGGCGAGTGACGATCAAAGGACACAACATTTGGAATAATTATCCTCTGTACAGGATCATCGGCTTCTGCCCGGAACAGGACTCCTTCTACGGGGAACTCTCTGGTTGGGAATTCCTGAAGAACCTCCTGACACTGTATCATCTTTCTCGGGCCGAGGTCGAGCAGAAAGCAGAAACGGCTCTGGATATCGTCGAACTCACCAAAGATAAAGACAGAGTCATCAGATCTTACAGCCGAGGTATGCGGCAGCGCCTGAAAGTGGCTCAAGCCATCGCTCACGACCCAGAAATCCTGATCCTCGACGAGCCTCTGAACGGTCTGGACCCATTGGGAAGACGGAAGATCATAAAGCTCATAAAATCCTACGAGCAGGAAGGGCGGACGATCATTGCCTCCAGCCATGTTCTCCCTGAGATTGAGGCCATGACCCAAAGAATCATCCTGATCCATCAGGGAAAGATTTTCGCCGAGGGGAATATCCACTACATCCGCGATTTGATAGAAACCCATCCCCACATCATATCGATCAAATGCAGTGATCCGAGGTCTTTGGCCGAAAAATTCATCCACCAGGATTTTGTCTTGAAAGTTAATTTCGGCATGACTCCAAATTCTCTGTTGGTAGAAACCAATAACCGTGATAAATTCTTCGCTCTTCTCCCGCCGCTGGTCGTTGAACATCACATCGAGGTCAGGGAAATCACCTCACCGGATGATAATCTTCAAGCGGTCTTTGATTATCTCGTCGGAAAATAATATGAACAGCGAGACAAAACAAGGTATCCTGGGCTTCTTCCGATCGATCAGGATAGCGTTTTCTTTCTTCTCGTTGCTCGGAAGGAAATCCCGCCGGACCAAGGTCTTTTACGTCATCAGTTTTATCCCCATCTTGATGGCTATAGCCATCAAGCTCGGCCAATTTTTCTACGGCCAAAGAAATATCACGGGTATTTCTATCTTCTCCAACATGATCATGGTCTTTTACCTCCAGTTTCTCATCCTCATCTTGGCCTTGTTCTTCGGAACCTCGATCTGCTCGGAGGAGTTGGAGGGAAAAACTCTAACCTACCTGACGACTAGACCTGTATCAAAGTCGGCTCTTCTTCTGGGCAAATATGCCGCCTACACCCTGTTGACCATCATCATGACAGGTGTCGGACTCCTGTTTGCCTTCCTTATCCTGAACGGAGACAATCTTCTGGATTTTTCGCTGTACAAGATTTTATTCAGGGATCTGGCCGCGTTAACACTCGGCCTCATCTGTTACACCGCATTCTTCACCTTCATCGGAACACTGCTCAAAAAATCCATCCTGTTCGGGTTGGTCTTCAGCTTTGGCTGGGAAAATGTGATTCAGTACTTCCCAGGCTCAACCCAGCGCTTTGCCATCGTCCATTACCTCAAGTCCCTGCTCAAGGCCCCCACGAGTGGGGGATTCTCCTTCTTGCTTTTCAGGCTGGAACCGACTCCGCCCGGAGTCGCCATCCTGATGCTTCTCGTCATCTCCGGGATTTTTCTGTTCCTAGCCTGTCTGCTGTTCTCCCAAAAAGAATACATCCTTCAGGATTAAAAACCGTTTCTTTTTATTAGGGGGAAAGCTTAGATAATTAGAGGATAAACGCCGCTGACAGCGGCCAGGATTTTCTGTCCTGGCTGTCGTTTCTCTTCCTATTCTTTCTCTTTTTGCTCGGCCTCTTTGATCCTGTTGATCAGCTCTTCTGGAATATCGGCAGAGATTTTGACATGATCTGGTGATGAAGCCACTTCGATACTGTTGATCAATTCGCCGATTTCAGGCTTCTTGGCCGCCACGATCCCTCCCATAGCCTTGAACCCGTTCAACAGGTCGGCCACCTCTTTGTTTTTTGTTTCATCGTCGCTAATCACTTTGACTTCGGCCAAGAGACTCTGGCTTTTGTAATCGAAATACATGGCCACAGCGCTGATCGCCTCTAGATTTTTGAGCATAGGATTTTCCGAGACTGCTTGGCTTATGGCTTCGGGAGGAAGGAGAACAGCCCCCCAAATCATGGCCTCTTTGTT
>CAYGBF010000287.1:0-3366 GCA_964348035.1 uncultured Eubacteriales bacterium
GTGTGTGTATGTCTGTCCTTACGATGCTCTGACACTGAAGGATGGAAAGGCCGAGGTGAATGAGGTCCTGTGTGAGGGATGTGGAACCTGCTCGGCCACCTGCTTGCGGGCCGCCATCCAGGTCAAGAATATCACTCCTCTCCAAATCAACGAAATGATCAAAGCGTGTCTTGGAGGCTGATGATGGCAGAAGAGTTTGAACCCAAGATCGTGGCTTTCCTGTGCAAATGGTGTTCTTCAGCGGGAAGCGATCTGGCCGGGGTATCACGGATGGAGTACCCCCCCAACGTTGTCCCGATCACGGTCATGTGCTCCGGGAGCGTTTCGCCACTGTATATTCTTTCAGCCTTCAACAAAGGAGCCGACGGGGTCTTGGTTTCAGGCTGTCACCCCGGGGATTGTCATTACATAAAAGGAAATTTTTACGCCCGGCGCCGCATCGCCCTAGTCAAGGAACTGCTGGAATTTTTCGGTCTCGAGCCCGAACGGTTCCAGATGTCATGGGTGTCGGCTGCTGAAGGATTGAAATACACCCAAATCATCAAAGATTTCGTCCATGAGCTCAAACCCCTTGGCTCTCAAAAAAAGCTGACGAGAAATTCCTAATGGTCAACATCCAGGATCTCAGAGATAAGGCCAAGAAACTTTTAAAAGACGGGACCGTTAAATACATCATCGGGTTTAAAAGGGGATCAAACGGGCTGATGCCGGTTCCGGCCTTTATCGATAAACTCGAAGATGTGGACCAACTTATATGGGATCCGCTTTGTATTCACAACCTGACCCGTTTCCTCGTGGATGAAAAGCAAAGAAAAGCAAGACAGAAGGAACCCGATCTCCGAGCGGTCGGTCTGGTTGTCAAAGGCTGTGACAGTCGGGCGGTGAATGTTTTACTCCAAGAAAAGTTCATCGACCGAGCAGATGTTCACATCATCGGGATTTCCTGTGAGCACTCGGGTGTTGTTGATGAGAAGAAACTGGCCGCTAAAGTAAAGGGAAAAACTGTCAAAAAGGTCGAATTCGGAACCAAGGACGAATTCATCATCACCACAGACAAGGGCAAAGTCAAGATTGCAGCTCGCGAGATTCTGGCTGAAAGATGCCTGGAGTGTCCGGCTCACGTGCCTGTCGTTTACGATGAGCTTATCGGCGACAATACCAAACGGAAACTTGATGAGCCGTATAAATCACTGGATAAGATGGAAACCTTAAGCCAGGAAGAAAGGTGGGCTTTCTGGAAGGAACAACTTCAGAAATGTGTCCGATGCTATGCCTGCCGATCCGCCTGTCCGATGTGTTACTGTGATGAGTGTGTCGTGGACACGATTACCTTTGCTGTCACTGCGGACACCACGGCCGAGGAAAAAGCCCAGAAAATCAAATGGATCGAAAAATCTCCTGTGCTCTCTGAAAACTTCATCTATCATTTCGTCCGGGCCATCCACCTTGCTGGACGCTGTATAGACTGCGGGGAATGCGAGAGAGTCTGTCCTCTTGACATCCCGCTTAGATTTTTAAACAAGAAATTAGAAAGAGAAGCCAAGAAGCTGTTCGGGTACGATGCCGGGTTTGACGCCGAAGCTCCTTCCTTAGTTTCCTGTTTCAAGGAAGAAGACCCAGAAGACTTTATCAGGTGAGACGATGGAAAAAATACTCGAAAAAAAATCACTGTCCCGCTGGGTGAAAAAACTTGATGCCTACCAGGTTTATGCTCCCGCCAAGGATGGTGATGTCTGGAATTATGCCCTGATCGAGAAACCCGAGGACCTCCTATTGGATCATACCAACACGGTTCTCTCTCCTAAGGCGATCGTCTTTCCCCAGACAGAAATCCTTCTGGAATTCAACATGTCTAACGAAAATGGCCTCCGATTAAACGAGTCTCTTCCTCAACAACAACCCACCATCATTTTTGGCGTCAGGCCTTGTGATGCCAAAGCCATCACCCTCACGGATAAGGTTTTTGGCGGAGAATTCGTCGATCCTTATTACTGGAAAAGAAGGAATCAAACACTACTCATCGGATTGACCTGCAATACTCCCCCTTCGCCTAACTGTTTCTGTCTTTCTGTCGGCGGTTCCCCTCATTCTCAGGACGGATTGGATATCCTCATGACAGATATGGGGGATAGATATTTTGTGGAATCGTTAACCGAAAAAGGCGATAAACTGCTCAACCTTGGAAAAAGTCTCTTTGCTAAACCCACGGCCAAAGACAAAAAAGAATTGGCCAGGATCCAGGCTAATTCCGAAAAGAATCTGAAGCGTCAGCTCAAGAGCGCGAAGAAGATTTCCTCTGTTCTAAAAGACATGTTCGAGTCTTCCTACTGGGATCAAGAATCGATGAGTTGTCTCCGGTGCGGGATCTGTACGTATCTCTGCCCAACCTGTCATTGCTTCGATATGAACGATGAAGTGGCCGTCACCTCCCCTATTAAGGGAAAGAGAGTAAGAACCTGGGACACGTGCCAGTTTCCAGATTTTACCATGCATTCTTCCGGACATAATCCAAGACCGGATAAGGCTTCACGTCTTCGCCAGAGAGTGTTCCATAAGTTTTATTATTTTCCCGAATGGTATAAGGAATTCCAATGTATTGGCTGTGGACGCTGTATTTCGAAGTGTCCAGTGGGGATTGATATCATTCAAGTCCTGGATGGAGCAAGTGACCATGGATCATAACACATATATCCCCAAACTCGCGGAAATCATCCGGATCAAGGAAGAAGTCTCAGGAGCCAGGCCGATTAAATCCTTCCGAACCAATTTTCTCAACAGCAATGATTTTTCGTTCCGCTGCGGCCAGTGTGCCATGCTTTCTGTGTTCGGCAAGGGAGAATCCATGATCTCCATCTCCTCCTCCCCCCTTATCAAAGATTACCTCCAGTTCAGCATCCTGAAAATGGGAAGAGTCACCTCCGCTCTCCACGAGATGGAAGAGGGTGATGTTATCGGGATCAGAGGACCTTACGGGAACGGTTTCCCGATCGATGATTGGAAAGGGAAAAATATCATCTTTATCGGCGGCGGGATCGGGCTGGCGCCCATCTGGTCGGTGCTCCACACGGCTCTTGGGAATAAACAGGACTATGGAGATTTGACGCTCATCTACGGAGCGAGAACGAGTCAGGATATTGTCTTCAAGGATGAACTGGAGGAGCTTAAGACAAAGATGAAGGTTCATCTCTCGATCGATGTCGAGGAGCCCGACTGGGAAGAGTTTGTCGGGTTTGTCCCCCAAAATGTCACCGATAAAAAGCCTTCGCCTGAAAACGCGATGACCGTCACCTGCGGCCCTCCGATCATGATCAAATTCGTCATCAGAGCCTTGAAGGATCTTGGTTTTGAGGATGAGCAGATATACAC
>CAYGBF010000288.1:0-2145 GCA_964348035.1 uncultured Eubacteriales bacterium
CTTGCCCTGTCCATCATACAGACCGGTCACAAAATCCTTGGCCTCGCAGAGAATCGGGGATCGTGTCGTCTTCTCCATGACGATGCTCATCTCTTCGGTTATCGACTTAAACCGTCTCTGGAAAACGGAAACCAAAATCTTGTCTATTTTCATTCTATTCCTAGATTTTCCTTGATATCTGCTTCCTTCTCCTTGATATACATCGTATAACTTCCATACCGATCGCAGAGCACGTTGTACTCCGGTGTTACGAAGGTGGTGGTGTTGATCTGTTCGATTATGGCCGGGCCTTCGATCTTGTTCCCGTACCTCAGCTTGTGGCCATCGTACACAGGGATATTGGCGAAGGTTTTTTCAACGGGTAAGTAGACTTTTCTTTTCTTCTTCAGCGCGAACGACGGATCGGATGAAGCCAGGTCCTCCTGCTTGAATTTTGGCTTGTCTGTTTTCCCTATGCTCAACAGCCTGAGATTGATAAGTTCGATCGGCGTCCCCACCTCTTCCAGAGAATATCCGTAGAGCCGATTATGCTCGGGATGAAATTTCGAAGCTACAGATGCAATATTTACCTTCTCGATTTCCTGTTTGGTAATGCCTACGTTCACTTCGTGATACTGTTTGACGTACCTCATATCTAGAGAATAAATATGCTGGATGCGTTCTTTCGGGATGTGTTCTGACAGAAGAAGCTTGGTCGCCTCTTCTTCCATTTCTCGGAACAAGAACTTGATTTTTTCTTTATCTATCTTATCGAGAGGTGTGGAATAGGTCCGAACAAAGTTATGTTTCAGGTCGGACATCAACATCCCGGCCGCACAGAAAATCGAGGATTCTTTGGGGATGATCATGACCGGGATTTCGAGTTCGCGGGCTATCATACCGGCATGGACAGGGCCGGCGCCTCCGGCCACGACCAGAGGAAACTCTCTCGGATCATGCCCTCGCCTAACACTGACTTCCCGCACTCCTGAGGCCATGTTGACGTTGATCACATGGTACATACCAGCTGCTGCCTCGACCACATCCATACCTAGAGGATCGGAAATTTTATCATTTATCGCCCTCTCGGCCCGCTCATAGTCGAGGGGGATTTTTCCTCCGGCAAAGAAATCTTTATCCAGGTATCCGAGGACGAGGTCGGCGTCCGTGCAGGTCGGTTCTTCACCGCCTCGATCATAACAGGCTGGTCCTGGCGTGGATCCGGAACTCTGGGGCCCCATCCGCAGCAGCCCTCCCTCGTCCACCCAGCCGATGCTTCCCCCTCCAGCGCCGATGGTTACGATCCCCAGCATCGGGAGAGCTATCCTCAACCGATTGATCTCACCTTCTGTGGTGACCAGAGGAGTCTTATTCTTGATCAGAGCCGCATCGAAGCTCGTCCCCCCCATATCGATAGTCAGGCAATCCTCATACCCCTGAACCGATGAGTATTCGATCCCGGCCACTGGCCCGGCAGCCGGTCCCGAAAGAAGAGTCGCCGCAGCCTTTTCCATGGCTACCTGGGGCGCTACGACTCCTCCGTTCGACTGCATGATCAGTAGGACTCCCCCGAACCCGACTTCTTCTAATTTCTGGAGCAGACTTCTCAGGTAATCCCTCAATATCGGACCCACATAAGAATTGAGAACCGTGGTCGATATCCGGTCATAAAAGCGAATACTCGGTAAGAAGGAAGCTGAATCCGTCAAGTAGGTATCCGGAAATTCTTTTCTGATGATCCCTGCTGCCGCAGATTCATGGATGTCGTTGGCAAAGGAATTCATGAAGCAGATGGCGATGGCTTCGATCCCCTCTTTTTTAAAGTGGTCAGCCGCCTGTTGAACGTCCTCTTCCTTCAGGTCGACCACGATATCTCCCTTGTAATCGAGCCTCTCCTCGACTGGATACCGCAGGCATCTCGGGACTAGAGGTTCGACGTTGGTGTACCGGTTGTTGTACTGTTCCTCCCTTATGCCCCGCCTCATCTCCAAGGCATCCCTTAAACCCTTAGTGGTCAAGATTCCTGTCTTGGCTCCTCGGCGCGTCAAGACAGCATTGGTTGTGACGGTGGTCCCGTGGACGATGGCACTGACATCTTTTATAAATTCCGCCAAGGGAATGTTTTTGGCTCCGGCCATCTCCTCCAGGCCAGCCATCAACCCGATA
>CAYGBF010000289.1:0-9512 GCA_964348035.1 uncultured Eubacteriales bacterium
TATCTGGAATGGGTATTTTTTTCTCAAGGATGTCAAAAAAGACAACGAGAAGCTCCAGGAAGAAATTTTTTCTCTGAGACAGGAAAATGACCTACTTCGTAAGGCCCTCGAAAACCTGAGAAGAGAAAGAAAAATGAAGGAGACATTGTCAAACCTCGGTCACAATATCCTGGCCGCTCGAGTGATCGGCCTGGATCACAGTAATGTTTATAAATCTGTCATCATAAACAAGGGATCCATAGATGGGGTCAAAAAGGAGATGGTGGTTTTAGATAAACAGGGGCAACTAGTGGGGAGAGTAGTAGGACCGGTCGCCATCAAAGAATCCAGAATCCAGCTGATTACGGATCCAGAGAGTGGGGTCAGTGTCTATTCTCAACCGAACCGAGTCCAGGGTATAGTCAGCGGAGATGGTCGAGGCCGATGTGTGTTGAAATACATTCTTTCGACGAACGAAGAACTTCAAAAAGGGGATTCCCTTATCACGTCTGGCTTCGATGGTATTTTTCCGAGTGGTATCCCAGTCGGCGAGGTTATCTCTGTTGTCAGAACAACCTCTCTTTTCCATGACATCCGAGTTAAACCCTATTTCGATTTTCGGGACTTGGAGCCTGTCGCTGTCTTAAGGATCAGGCCAACGGATCTTTATTAGGTTGGAGGCGAATGAAAGAATTCATTCAGGTTACGGTCGGCATTATCCTCGCTTTCCTGATCTTTCTTGCCCTGAAGACAATCTCCTTTTCGCTCTTCCAGTTATTCAATATTTTTGGGTTGATCGTCATCTATTTTGCCATCAGAAAAGGAGAAATCTTCGGGGCGTGTTTAGGGGCGGGCTGCGGTTTGATCCAAGATGCCTTTTCTTTGGGTGTCTTCGGTGTGGCCGGCCTCTCGAAGACAATCCTGGGATTCTTGGCTGGATATATCGCCAAAAAAATTGATGTCACTCCGTATATCCGAAACTTTTTTTTCATCCTTGTTCTACTTGGTGTTGATTTCATACTCTTGACTTTGCTTTCTTCGTTCATATTTTCGGAAAGGCTCTTCCTGGGCAAAACTCTATACTCACTCCAACCCCTAACCACAGCCATCTTTGGAAGTCTCCTGTTTTATATCCTCGGGAAATTCAAGTATTTTTCCTCCGACTCACGATGATGGAAGACAGCCAGATCTACGAAGAACTCTCTCTCATCCGGCGGAGAGCCACATGGGTTTACGTCGCGGTTTGCGTTCTTTTTATCCTGCTGGTTCTGAGTTTCTGGAAGATACAGATACTGGATCATAAAAAATACTGGGCGCTTTCCGAATCCAATCGGACTCGGGAAGTCATTATTCCCAGTCGACGGGGACTGATCAAGGATAGAAACGACAGAATTCTTGCCAAGAGCATCGCCTCCTTCAGAGCTTCCATCATCAGAGAAAATTGCAAGGATTTTGAGGCCTCCTCTCAGAACATCGCCCACCTCCTGGACCTGGAAGATAGTGTCCTCCGAAAAAGAATAAAAAAATACGAATCCTTCCCGCTTTCCTATCCGATCGTTGTCAAAGACAACCTCTCGTTCGAAGACGTCTCCCACATCGAAGCCAGAAAGATCGAACTGCCGGAAATGATTCTTCAGTTGGAGCCAAAGCGGTTCTACCCGAATGGCCAGCTCGCTGCTCATATTTTGGGTTATCTCCAAGAATTATCCCCTCGCGATATCCAGAGTGATCTTTATCCCGACCGACAGTTGGGGGATCTTATAGGTCGGACAGGCATAGAAAAGCAGTACGACGATTTACTCGAGGGAACCGACGGCAGGGTCATCGAAATCGTGGACAGCCTGGGCAGAAGAAAGGGAGAAATATTCAGAGAGGACCCAATCCAGGGTAAATGGCTTAAGGTAACCTTAGATTTTGATATTCAGGAAAAAGCAGAGACACTGCTCGAGGGAAGAGAAGGGGCCATCGTTGTCTTGGATCCACGAAACGGAGATATCTTGGCGCTGGCCAGTTATCCGACTTTTGATCCGAACAAATTCATCAACCGGTTCACTCCAGAGGAATGGCAGACGCTCGTTCAGAGTCCTGAATTTCCTCTCGAAAACAGAGCGATAAGAGGACTCTATTCACCGGGCTCAGTCTTCAAGCTGACCATGGCCTTGGCCGCGCTCGATTCCCGCGTCATCAGCGAGGGAACTTCCTTTTACTGCAGCGGGAGCATTCGCGTTTATGGCCAACCCCGTCAGTGCTGGTTCAAACCGGGTCACGGGGCCATGACCCTCACCAGTGGGATTCAGAAGTCCTGCAACATCTATTTCTACCAGTTGGGGAAAAAAATGGATATCGAGGACATCCATCGTTACGCGACTCTGTTGAGCTTCGGCACCCAGTCAGGAGTGGATTTACCCGGGGAAAAAGCCGGTCTCGTTCCGAATTCTGAATGGAAAAAGCGGGTCAGGAATGAACCCTGGTATCCAGGGGAGACCATATCCGTTTCAATCGGCCAAGGGCCCCTCCTGGTCACACCTCTGCAGGTTGCGGTCCATACAGCTCTCATCGCGAACAGGGGGGCTGCTATCAGACCGCACATTCTCAAAACCTCACAGGATGATCAGTTTTCTCAAGAAAACACCCCTCTTGATTCCCAGAAAACTGGAATTTCGGCAGACACTTATGAGAAAATCATCAAAGGAATGTGGAGATCTGTTAACGAGGGCGGAACGGGAAGGGGAGCCAGAATGAGCGGCTTCAATATCTGTGGAAAAACCGGGTCAACTCAACTTGTCAGCACCGCCAGAGAGAAAGAGCTATTGGAAATGGATCAAGAGATCAAGACTCACTCTTGGTTTACAGGCTTCGGCCCGAAGGATGATCCGGAGATTGTGGTGACAGTGTTAGTGGAGTACGGAGGCATGGGGGGAGCCACTGCGGCCCCGCTGGCTAGACAACTCTTCGATCTCTACCTGAAAAAATATGATTGATAGACGGCAGATTCAGAATATCGATTGGGCTCTTATCATCTATCTGCTCCTCAATTCTTTTTTCGGCGTATTCATCATCCACAGCGGCTCTCACTACCTACCTGGGGATTACTACTTCAAGCAGCTGTTATGGATCATCATAAGTCTCGCGGCTCTGGTGGTGTTTATTTCTATTGATTATAAATTCCTCGTCACCTATTGCATCTATCTTTATATCCTGATGATCTTATTGCTGGTGTGGGTTCTCTTCTTCGGGAAGGTGGTTTCCGGAACCAAAGGGTGGATCGAATTCCCGTTATTCCAAATGCAGCCGTCAGAATTGATCAAAGTGGCGATTGTCCTTCTCCTGGCTTATGTGTTTGCTGAATTCCGCCATTCCTATTTAAATTGGAAAAAGCTGGGTATCAGTTCACTTTTCGTTTTCATTCCTGTCGTTCTTGTCAGCCTCCAACCAGACATGGGAACAGCTTTGAGCTATACACCGATCCTCTTGGCGGCCTTTTTCCTGGCGGGGCTCAGCAGAAAGATGATGATCATCATTATGGTGTGTATCCTGCTCTTAGGTCTTGCCTTCTGGAACCTGGGTCTGAAAGAATACCAAAAGGACCGTTTGACCACCCTCGTCTTTCCAGGACAGGATCCCTTGGGAGCCGGTTACCACATTCAACAGTCGAAGATTGCTATCGGCTCAGGCGGCTTCTTGGGCAAAGGATACAAGAAGGGCACCCAAAGCCAGCTCAGGTTTCTACCAGCAAGACACACTGATTTTGTGTTCTCTGTCATCGGTGAAGAGCTGGGTTTTATGGGAGTCGTGGCGGCCTTGTTGAGTTACTTTCTTCTGCTTTCGAGACTCTTCCAATCGGTGAAAGAATCCAGGGACAGAGCCGGCGTTTACCTCATCTTTATGGTCAGCGTCCTTGTGGCCTCACAATTCTTCGTAAACCTCCTGATGGTCATCGGCTTTTTCCCGGTAGCGGGAATTCCCCTCCCTCTTTTAAGCTACGGAGGCTCCTCTCTTCTCACCACCTTCTTGTGTGTTTCTCTCGTGTTGAACGTGAAAATGAGGCGGTTTGCCAACGTTTGACGCGTCTTGCTTTGTCCCTCAAAAACAGTCAGAATAGGGGAGAGCCGTGAAGGATGATGAACTTGGAAGAGATACTCAAACAGGTCGAGAAACCCGGCCGATACCTTGGCGGAGAGTGGAATGAGATCAAAAAAGATCCTCAGAGTGTCCGAGCTAAGATCGCTCTCGTTTTTCCCGACTTGTATGAAATCGGCATGTCTTACCTGGGACAGAAAATTCTCTATGACATCTTAAACCATCATCCTTCCTTTTTAGCCGAAAGAGTCTTTGCTCCATGGGTCGATTTAGAGAAAAAACTCCGCCTACACAAGCTGCCCCTTTTTTCTCTTGAGAACAAAATACCGCTCTATGAATTCGATGCTGTCGGTTTTTCGCTCCTGTATGAACTTAATTATTCCAACATTTTGACTATTTTGGAACTGGGGAACATTCCGTTCCTCCATCAGGAACGGAACTCGGAGCATCCGCTTATCCTGGCTGGAGGTCCAGCAGCCTTCAATCCCGAACCGCTGGCAGAAATATTCGATCTTTTCCTGATAGGAGACGGAGAGGAGGCTTTTTCTCAAATCATCGAAGTCTTCACAACCCTCAAAGCCAAAGGTGTAGATAGGGGGAGGATTTGGAGAGAGCTGGCAAAAATCCAGGGTGTGTATGTCCCTTCGTTATACATCCCTTACAGACCAACCCGATCCTCTCTCCTGGTTGTTAAACCGAGGCCGAAACTTCCAGAAAAAATTCAAAAAAGAATTCTCTTCCCGTTTGACAAGGCCCCTTTTCCAGAGAAAATCATCGTCCCCAACGTGAAAGTTGTCTTCGACCGGGTGGCTGTGGAAGTCGAGAGGGGTTGTCCACAGAGATGTCGTTTTTGTCAGGCTTCGAGCATCTACTCGCCTTCCAGGGTTAAGGATCCCTCCTTTATCATCAAAAATGTCTTAAGAAGTCTCTGTTCGACAGGTTATGAGGAAGCCTCGTTAACCTCTTTGTCCATAAGTGACTACCCCTACCTTGATGAGATCGTCAAAACCTTGATGAACACCCTGGAAGAGAAGAACATCTCACTCTCTCTGTCCTCTTTACGGCCCGGCGGACTTTCTGAAGGCGTGGTGCGCAGCATCATCAAGGTCAAAAAAACCGGTTTCACCATCGTCCCGGAAGCTGGGACTGAAAGACTGAGACGAGTCATCAACAAGAGGCTGGATGATGAGGAACTCCGGAAGGCCGTTGAAAATGCCTTCTCCCAGGGCTGGAAGCTTCTGAAGCTGTATTTCATGGTCGGACTTCCTACAGAACGAGAGGAAGACCTCGAAGGAATCGTGAGTTTGGTGGAAGAGATCATCAGGATCGGGTATAAAATCCTGAAGTCGGCACCCAAAATCAACCTCAGTATTTCCTCATTCATCCCGAAGCCTCACACGCCTTTTCAATGGCTGGGCATGGGGAGCGAAGATGTCCTCAGAGATAAACATCGATTCTTGAAATCGCGGCTAAAAAAATACCCTTTTGTCAGGTTTAAAGACCAGTCGCTTAAAAACTCTCTGCTCGAAGCCATCTTCTCCCGAGGAGACAGGGACCTGACCAAAGTTCTGATCGAGGCTTGGCAGCGGGGCGCTCGGTTTGACAGCTGGACTGATCTGTTCACGTTTCGAATATGGGAAGAGGCCTTCCGAGTTCATCGCATCGATCATCACCGCTATCTCGGCCCCCTGGACAAAGATGATGTTCTCCCTTGGGATCATATCGATACCGGCCTCAAGAAATCCCATCTCTGGAAGGAGTTGGAAAAGGCCTTGAGGGAGGAGTGGACGGATTCCTGTGCGGACACTCCCTGTCACACATGCCAAGGATGCTCATTTAGCTCTATCGTCAGGGAAACAGACGGGGGGCCCATCCGCATCTCTCGAGAGAGTTTTCCATCCTTCGGTCAAAAGACAGATAAGGTCATTCGGTATCGAGCCTTCTATACCAAAGACGAGAAGGCCCGTTATTTCTCACACCTGGATGTGAATAATGCTCTCCAGCGGAGTTTCCGCCGGGCAGGGATACCGGTCATCTATTCCGAGGGATTTCATCCGAAGATGAATCTTACTTTCCTTTCCGCTCTCCCTTTGGGTATGACCAGCAAAAAAGAGTTGGTCGAATTCAAGTCCTGCTCTGTTCTCCCAGAAAAAGAGTTTGTCTCCCGCGTCAATACCTATCTTCCTTCGGGTCTTCGTTTTTATTGTTTAGACAGGCTTCAAAACCATGAACCATCGCTCCACAAAAGTCTAAAGACATTGGTCTACACGATCGATCTAGAAGCACCGAGTGCTTCGGATGTCTTAGGAGAGGCCGAAAGCGGTGGGATAGACAAAGCCTGGGATAAAATTGAAATGCGTGCTAAGGCTCTTTTGAAGGAGGCGGATGAGACCTTACAGAAGATTTTCCTCGACAGAAACAACAAAAAAATCACTCTCTCCGTTCGGTACTCGGGAGGGGAAAAAAGCATCCGTCCCCAGGATCTGGCCGAGAGAATCTTGGGTGTGGAAAATCCAGTCTATTTCATGTCTCGAGAGAACGTGCTCTTCGAGACCCATGATTGACATAGAAAAAGGATTCCAGTATAAAACTCTGTCCGGCCTTGGATTTAACGTCATTAAGGAGGTACAATTGATAGATTTCAGTTTAACAGAGGAACAGCAAGCTCTTAAGGAGATGGCTCGAGAGTTTTCCCAAAAAGAAATGAAACCCAACGCGGCTCAGTATGATTTGGGAGAAGAATTTCCAGAAGTGGTGATGAAAAAGGCCTTCGAGGTCGGCTTCCTCACCTGTACCATTCCCAAAGAATACGAGGGAGGGGGATTGAGTGACCTGGATACAGTGATCATCAGCGAAGAGCTCGCAGCAGGATGTGCAGGGATGTACACCACCATGATGGTCAATGCCCTGGCTTATACCCCAATTATCCTGTATGGGTCTGACGAGCAGAAAAAAACGTTCCTCACACCTCAGACCAAGGAAATGTCCTTCGCCTCCTTTTGTCTGACTGAGAGAGAAGCAGGCTCAGACGCGGGCGGTCTCATCACAAAAGCAGTGAAACAGGGGGATGAATATAACATCAACGGCTCGAAATGTTTTATTTCTAACGGCGGTATCGCCAGCCTGTACGTTGTTTTCGCTTTAACCAACCCAGAAAAGGGCGCCCGCGGGATGAGCGCCTTCATCGTCCCTCGAGAGACACCGGGACTGAGCATCGGAAAAGTAGAAGACAAGATGGGACACCGCGCATCGAACACGGTCGAGCTTAATTTTGATGACCTTCGAGTGCCAGTCAAAAACCTGTTGGCCAAAGAGGGCATGGGGTTTATCATCGCTATGAAAACCCTAGACCATACCCGAGCCCCTGTTGGTGCCGCCGGTGTAGGAGTCGCCAGGGCCGCCTTAGAGTATGCGATCGATTATGCCAAAACAAGAGTCCAGTTCGGTAAGCCCATCGCCCTGTTCCAGAATACATCATTCAAGATTGCCCAGCTGGCCACCGAGATTGACGCCGCCCGCTTTCTCGTCTGGCGTGCCGCATGGCTTATGGACCAACACAAACCATGCGGAAAAGAATCAGCCATGGCCAAGTTTTTCGGTTCTGACGTGGCGATGAAGGTGACGACCGAAGCCCTTCAGATCTTAGGAGGCTACGGTTACATGAAAGACTATCCGATGGAAAAATTGATGAGGGATGCCAAGCTTCTCCAAATCTACGAAGGGACCAACGAGATCCAGCGTTTGATCATCTCCCGAGAAATTATCGGGCCAATCAAGAAGAAATAAATCAGCTATCAGTGACTCCATCACTGATAGGGGAATTTGTTTTCTTTACTTCCAATGATATCCAATAAATCTTCTTCGACGGATTTTTCAGGATGTTCGATGATTCTGCCGTGTTCTTCACCGTCGATGGTGACGATAAACGTGGGAACGCGGGTGATGTTTTTCCCTTGGATATAGGGCTCTCGGGCCTCCTTCTCCTTCGGGATTCCCGTATAAGAGGTTTGAATCATCGGGTTATCCGCCATCTCCATCAATTTAAAATAGGCGCTGACATGTTGTTTGCTGTCGGAACACCAAGTTCCCAAAATCACTTCAACCTTGACCATGAAGTTGACAGATTTTAATCTCTCCAGAGATTCAGACTGAGGAAAATAGGAGGCTTTGATTCCTTGCCAATCGGGATAACTCTCTAGGATGTTTTCTTCTGTCAGAGAGCCGATCAAGTCGCTATTCTGGCCGACGGAAAACATCATCAAGATAAAGATCAGGAGGAGGGGAAAAAGTGTATTTTTCATCGTCAGGAGGGGGAGGAAAAGTTGGGGACTGAGCTAATTTTCCTCTTCGGTAAAATATTCAGGAATTATCCCCAGGACTTCAACTCCTGCGCCTTTGGCGATATCGATCATTTCGATGACACGGCTGTAGGGAAGTTTGGCATCGGCTCTGATGAAGATGGTCTTATCCTGGCGAGTGGAATAGATGCTCCTCAATCTGTCTTGGAGCATATTCATACCAATAGCCTCTTGATTGATCAGAACGCTCATGTCCTTTTTCAAGGTCAAAACGATCAAACCGGCGGGAGTCGCGGCGGTATCCGCTGTCGTTTCGGGGAGTTTGACGTCGATTCCTTTCTGAACCATCGGAGTGATCACCATAAAGATGATGAGCAAAACGAGCAAAACATCACACAGAGGAACGACGTTGGGTTCGGCTTTTTGGGCCATCCTATCCTCCTATTTTTCCGATACTCGGGGAGATATTTTATGATATTCGCCTGAACTTTGTCAAACGTTTATTGATTTTTTTATTCGGGACATATATATTTGAGGCAGAGGAAAGGAGCCAATCATGAGAGAATTAAAGGTCGAAGTGATGGGAATTAAGGAAAGGTGTGGAGCGAAACATAAAGTCGGAGACACCTTTTTCATCAGAGGAGAGGGAACGATAGAAATCCCTGGAGAGGAAAGGGTTTGCCTGTACGCCCTCAACAGCCTTTTCCCGTTTTTGAGCGCCAAACAGAGGGAGGATGAGCTCCCGAATGATGACTGGATTGCTGAAACAGAAACCCTCTGCTGTCCTGATCCGAAGGGTGTCATCTTCAAGGTCAGTCCCCTGCCAAAATAAAAACACTCAGGTCAGGACTCATACGCTTCTTCTTGGATGAGCGATCCTCCTAATCCTAGGAAGAAAAAACCCGCCACGAGCGATATTTAAGCTCAAATCCTTTAACTTCTATATCTTTCCAACCGGACGATTTTTTTCCTGACGAGAAAGGAGGATCTGGCGGGCATCGTAAACGATGACCAGGGCGAGAACGACTAAGATCATGGCCACAATCCCCAAGAGCCAACTCTTATCATGGAAGAAATGATACCCCTTGTAGACCAAGGCACCGATTGTGGTGATGAGCATAAACCCGGCCGGATATACGGTAAACTTTTTCGGAC
>CAYGBF010000290.1:0-3430 GCA_964348035.1 uncultured Eubacteriales bacterium
CGAGAATACTGATCTCATCCTCCAGGTTTCGTTTCATCTTGGCTACGAGATCTTTCTCGATCGCCTTGGCTCGCTGTCCTTTCTCGATACCTCGACGAGAAAAAATACGGACATCGATCACCGTCCCCTCAACACCTGGTGAACAGTAGAGAGAGGCATCCTTGACGTCAAGAGCCTTCTCACCGAATATGGCTTTGAGGAGCTTTTCTTCGGGAGACAACTGTGTTTCCCCCTTTGGTGCGACTTTCCCGACCAAGATGTCGCCAGATTTCACTTGAGCTCCAATCCGGACAATCCCGTTATCGTCGAGATTGCGGAGGACGTTCTCGGGTACGTTGGGAATATCTTTGGTGATCTCCTCCGGACCCAATTTTGTATCCCGGGCTTCGATGGTCTCTTCAACGATATGTATCGAGGAGAAGATATCTTCCTTGATCAACTTCTCGCTGACGATGATCGCATCCTCAAAGTTGTATCCTCTCCAAGGGAGGAAAGCACACAGGATATTTCGGCCTAAGGAGAGTTCGCCTTTATCTGAACAGGAGCTATCGGCCAGGACCTGTCCTTTCGTGACACGATCTCCTTTCCTGACGATCGGACGATGATTAACACAGGTATTCTGGTTGGTTCTCAGGAATTTCGTCAACAGGTAAAGATCCGTGCCCACCTCATGCTCCTTCGTATCTCCTTGTTCATCGACACGAACCAGGATTCTTTCGGCATCGACGAACTCCACGACTCCTGATCTGTTGCAGACGAGGACGTCGCCTGACCCCTTGGCGACAAGATGTTCCATCCCCGTGCCGACGAGAGGAGCTTCGGGCTTGAGGAGGGGGACAGCCTGTCTTTGCATGTTCGACCCCATCAGAGCCCGGTTGGCATCATCATGCTCCAGAAAAGGGATGAGAGAGGCCGAAAGACTGACGAGCTGTTTTGGAGAAACATCGATGTAGTCGATCTGATTCCTAGGTATAAGCCTAAAATTCCCTGCTTGTCTGGCACTGACGAGTTCATTGATAAACCGTCCTCTCTTGGTGACAGGGGCATTAGCCTGGGCAATATTATATTTCTCCTCTTCCCAAGCCGTTAAGTAAAAACAGTGGGGCTCCACCACAGGCATCTGTGAATTCTTTTTTTTCTTCAAAGTCTTGGTTTCACCTTCCAACTGATTCTTGGTAATGATGTCTCCGACCTTGAACGAGCTTCCTCCCGGATGAAGAATCCTGATGTAATCGACAATCCGTCCGTTTTTTACCTTATGGTAAGGTGTTTCAACAAACCCGAAATCATTGACTCGGGCATAACAGCTCAGCGAAGAGATCAACCCGATATTAGGTCCTTCAGGAGTCTCAATGGGGCAAATCCGTCCGTAGTGAGAGGATTGGATATCCCTGACCTCAAAACCAGCTCTTTCTCGGCTCAACCCTCCGGGTCCCAAGGCACTCAACCGCCTTTTATGGGTAATCTCGGCTAGGTTATTGATCTCATCCATGAATTGAGATAACTGAGAGCTTCCAAAAAATTCTTTTAAGGCCGCGATCACAGGCTTGGAATTGATCAGGTCTTGGGGCATGGCTGAGGCTAAATCCGTGGCCACAGTCATTTTTTCCTTTATTGTCCGCTCCATCCGGGTCAAACCAATTCGAAAGGCGTTTTCTACGAGTTCACCGACGGACCGAACGCGCCGGTTCCCCAAATGATCGATATCATCGGTCATCCCTTCCCCTCTCCGGAGATGGAGCAGATATTTAATGACCTCGACAAAATCGAGGGGGGTGAGAGTGGTCTCTTCTAAAGATTCCTCTAGATCAAGCTTGATGTTCATCTTAAGACGCCCGATCCGCGAGAAATTATACTTCTGGGGATTGAAGAACAGGTTGTGGAAAAGATTATGGGCGCTTTCCATCGTGTGCGGCTCCCCTGGTCTTAACTTCCTGTAAATCTCTGCCAAGGCTTGGTTGGTGTCCTTGCTCGCATCTTTCTTCAGGGTTTTCACCAAGATGAGATCGACAACATCCTTCTCTGGGAAAAAAATCACGAAAGGTTCTTTCTGTTCCTTCAAATGGGTCAGCGTTTCGGCCTCGATCTTTTCAGCAACTTTAGTGATGTCCTTGATTTCGGTCAAGGCAAAGGCCCCTGTGAATTCTTTCTCACTCAACGGAACTTTCTGGATCTTGGCTTTTTTGAGTCCCTGATAGGCCTCGCTGCTAATCTTTTTATTTGCCTGAATGAGAACCTTTTTTGTTTTGGGACGAATGACATCTTGGCTGACGGTTTTTCCGATAAGATTCTCCGTCAACTCCCAAAGGAGATGTCCGTTTTCAGGAAATATTTTGTAAGTTTTATGGAAGAGACGAATGATTTCTTCATCGGATCCGAAACCGAGAGCTCTCAAGAAGACGCTCGCCAAGAATTTTTTCTTGCGGTCTAGCCTGACATACAGAATGTTCTTCTTGTCATACTCAAACTCGACCCATGCCCCCCGATAGGGGATTATCTTGCCCACAAAAAAGCCCTTATTATCCCCTTCTCTGAAGAACACACCGGGTGACCGCTGCAGTTGGCTGACGACCACTCTTTCTATGCCGTTGAAGATGAAGGTTCCCTTATCGGTCATCAGAGGAATATCTCCGAAATAAACCTCCTGTTCCTTGATGTGTTTCAACCTCTTAGCTTTAGTTGAGGCATCTTTCTCCCAGGAAATCAGTCTGACCTTCAGCCTCAACGGGACCGCGTAGGTGTATCCCTTCTGAAGACACTCGTTCGGGCTGTATTTCATCTTGAGCGAAACATTATCGCCGCAGTGATCACAGAGGGGAATCTCGATCTTCTTCATGACCCCGCAGAAGGGACAGATCTCATTCTCTGTCAGTTCCACATCGGTGGGAAGAAGAGTGCCACATCCCTGACATCGGTGACGAGAGTTCTCTATTCCTTTGAGACGACCACATTTGCATTCCCAATTACCGATCGAATAGCTGATAAAATCCAACTGCGTGGTCTCTTTAAAATCTGAAATCGGAAAAATATCCTTAAAAGCCGCTTGCAATCCCGTCTCTTTCCTCTCTTCCGGGAGTAAATCCATCTGAAAAAACTGGGCGTAGGACTGTTTCTGGATGGCCAGCAAATCGGGAATCGGTATAGACGTTTTGATTTTCGAAAAATCGACTCGTTTTCGATAAATGTTGTCAGATAATGGCTTCATTCTTTCCCTCACTATAGAGGATTTCTATGTACCTTTTTTAGCAGTCGACTCGTTATACCCTTACTGCAACTCAACGACAGCCCCGACTTCTTCAAACTTAGCTTTAATCTCTTCGGCCTCTTCCTTCGGGACTCCTTCTTTGACAGGTTTCGGTGCGTTATCGACCAAATCCTTGGCTTCCTTCAATCCAAGACTCGTGACTTCCCGCACGGTCTTGATAACGTT